>JAZOBJ010000013.1:0-86522 GCA_045595895.1 Candidatus Scybalousia sp.
GATGGTGGTTATGCTGATTCTCCATATATGTGGCCTGGTGCTACCACTGCTAGTTATTCTTGGGGTGTAAGACCAGTTATTACTACTAAGAAATCTAATATTATAAAATATGAAATGCCAGTTGGTAATGCTACTAATACTTCACAGGTAGATATTGGCGATTATATTTATATGAAGCCTACTAGTGTTTCTTATAGTATTTTAAATACTGCATCAGGTTATAGTTATAGTCAGACCATTAATCCATCTGAACTTGATTTATGGAGAGTAATTAAAAAGAATAGTGATGGCACTATTGAAGTTGTTAGTGAATATACTTCTAGTAAATCTATTTACATTGTAAATAAAAATGGTTATAAGAATTTGGTAAATACACTTCAAACTATTGCTGCTTCTTATACAAATTCTAATTATGTTTTATCTACTAGACATACTGGTTTTAATAATCAAACACCTATTTTATCTAATATTAGTTTTATGGATCAAAATCCACCTTTATGGTCTACTACTACTAATACTAATATTAATGAATCTGCAGGTGGTGGTGATTTATTATATAAGAATGATGTTGATTTAATTAAGGCTGCTATTGGAAGGGTTAGAGCATCTAATAATAATTCACGTTCAAGTGAAACATCTTATTGGTTAGCTTCGCGTGCTTTTGTTTATAGTAATCCTAATAGTTGGTATTATACTGCTAATAATATTTCGTCTAATAAAGTATCTTTTGGTAGTGCGATGTATAGTTATAGTAATGGTACATTTAGTTCAGGTAGTTATGCTAGGTATGCAATACGTCCTATCTTAACGCTTAAACCAAATATAGAAATTGTTTCTGGTAATGGTAAAGATCCTAATACACCTTATAGTTTCGAATAATAATAAAGGAGACTAATTTAGTTTCCTTTTTTGTATGTTTAAATATTTATTTTATAAATATATGACAAATTTTGTAGAACTAACACTAATAACTTGATAAGTATTTGATAAAACTATATAATGAAACTAGAGAGGATGATGATATGAAAATAGCTATTAATGGATTTGGAAGAATTGGTAGACTAGCGTTTAGACAAATGTTTCATAAGGATGGAATTGAAGTAGTTGCGATTAATGACTTAACTTCACCTGAAATGTTAGCTTACTTACTTAAGTATGATTCTGCTCAAAAGAAATATGAACTTGCTGATACAATTAGTCATACTGAAGATTCTATTATCGTTGATAATGAAGAAATCAAGATTTATAAAGAGCCAGATCCTAATAATTTACCATGGAGGGAATTAGGTGTTGATGTAGTTTTAGAATGTACAGGATTCTTTACTAGTAAAGAAAAATCTATGGCACATATTAATGCTGGGGCTAAGAAGGTTGTTATTTCTGCACCTGCTGGTGATGATGTTAAGACTATTGTTTATGGTGTTAATGAAGATATATTAACTGTTGAAGATAATATTATATCTGCTGCATCATGTACTACTAACTGTTTAGCGCCGATGACTAAGTTTTTAAATGATTACGCTAAGATTGATTCTGGTATCATGACTACTATTCACGCTTATACTGGAGATCAAATGCTACTTGATGGACCACATCGTAAAGGTAACTTTAGAAGAGCAAGAGCAGCTGCAGTTAATATAGTACCTAATTCTACAGGTGCAGCTAAGGCTATTGGTTTAGTTATTCCAGAACTTGATGGAAAATTAATTGGTGGTGCACAAAGAGTACCAGTGCCTGATGGAAGTTTAACTATTCTAGACTGTGTTGTAGATAGAGAAGTAACTAAAGAAGAAATTAATAATTTAATGAAATCTAAAGAAAGTGTTTCATTTGGTTATACTGAAGATGATATTGTATCTAGCGATATAATTGGTGATACACATGGTTCAGTATTTGATGCAACACAAACTAAAGTTATTTCACTTGGAAATGGTAAATCTTTGGTACAGGTAGTTGCGTGGTATGATAATGAGAATTCTTATACTTCACAGATGGTTAGAACTGCACAACATTTAATGAATTTAATGTAATAAAAGTATAGTAAAGTTTACTATACTTTTTATTTTGACTAAAATTGTCTCATTAATTTACATCTAAAAATATACATGTTATAATTAATGTTATGAATGGTGATGCTATGAAGAAGACAATAAAAGATTTTAATTTAGACAATAAGAGAGTAATTATTAGATGTGATTTTAATGTTCCAATGAAAAATGGGGTTATTACTGATGATAATAGGGTAGTTATGAGTTTAGATACAATTAATTATGCTATTAATAATGGTGCTAAGGTAATTCTTTTATCACACTTAGGTAGAATTAAATCAGAAGAAGATTTAGCTAATAATTCTTTATCTGCTGTTAGTAAGAGATTAGAAGAATTGTTAGGAAGAAAAGTTACTTTTGTTTCTAATACCCGTGGTTCTGAAGTAGAAAGTTTTATATCTAATATGAATTCAGGTGATGTAGTATTACTTGAAAATACTAGATATGAAGATCTTGATGGTAAAAAAGAAAGTTCTAATGATATGGAACTTGGTAAGTATTGGTCTTCTTTGGGTGATATATTTATAAATGATGCTTTTGGTACTATTCATAGAAGTCATGCATCTAATGTTGGGATTGCTTCTAATATTCCTAATGGAGTTGGATTTTTAGTAGAAAAAGAGTTGAATGAATTATCAAAACTTAATGATCCTGAAAGACCATATGTAGTTATTCTAGGTGGTGCTAAAGTTTCTGATAAATTAGGAGTTATTAATAATTTAGTTACTAAGGCTGATAAGGTTATTATTGGTGGTGCTATGGCTTTTACTTTTTTAAAAGCACAAGGTTATAATGTTGGTAAGTCTTTAGTTGAAGATGACTTAGTTAATACATGTTTAGAATTATTAAATGAATACAGTGAAAAGTTAGTTTTACCCGTTGATGTAGTTTTATCTAAAGGAATAGGTGAGGATTTTTCTAGTGAAACTAAATCTGTTTCAGATATTTTAAATGATGAAATAGGTCTTGATTTAGGTAAAAGTACTTTGGATAATATAGAAATGATTTTATCTAATGCTAAAACTGTTGTATGGAATGGACCTCTTGGTTATTATGAATTAGAAAAATATCAAGTAGCTACTAAGAGAGTGTTAGAATTTTTAGTTAGTAATAATATTAATACTATCCTAGGTGGTGGAGATATTGTAGCTGCTAGTAGTAGTCTTGGTTATAAGGATAAAGTAACACATGCTTCTACTGGTGGTGGTGCTACTTTAGAGTATTTAGAAGGTAAACAGTTGCCAGGTTTAATGGTGATTGATGAGAAATAGGTGTTACTATGAAGGGTTTAAAGAAGAATAGTATTATACTACTTGCTATTACGCTTGTTGTATTAGTTTGTGTTTTAAAAGATGATTTTCCAAGTATAGTGGAAACATTGATGAGTGCTAATTTATTATGGATTCTAGCAGCTTTATTATGTTATTTTATTGCGATTGGATTTGAAGCTAAAGCTTATCAAGAAATTATACAGGGATATCAATATGATTATAGTTTTTTAAAGGCATATAAAATGTTAATAATAACTAAGTTTTTTAATGGGATAACGCCATTTTCTTCAGGTGGGCAACCTATGCAGATTTATATGTTAAAAAAAGATGGTGTTAGACTTACTAAGGCTACTAATATAATTATTCAAAACTTTATTATTTATCAGGCTGCTTTAGTATTATTTGGTATTGGTGCTATTATTATTAATCATTGTTTAGAAATATTTACTGAAGTTACTTTACTTAAACAGTTAGTTATTATTGGTTTTTTAATTAATACTTTGGTAATGGTAGGATTGATTGTTGTTAGTTTTAGTAGTAAATTTAATCATTTTATCGTTAAAAAAGGTATTTCTATTTTAAGTTGGTTTAGACTTGTTAAAAATAAAGAGGAAAAGTTGGAGAGCTGGAAAGAGAAAGTTGATGATTTTCATGAAGGTGCTGAATATTTAAAGAATAATAAAATGTTATGTTTAAGAACCTTTATTTATAATATTATTTATTTGGGTCTTACTTATTTAATGCCATTTTTTATTATAGTTGCATTAAATAATGGTATTATAACAGGCATTAATCCGCTTAAAGTTGTTTGTGCTTCTGCTTATGTATTGATTATTGGTGCTTTTGTACCTATTCCTGGGGCTAGTGGAGGTATTGAATTTGGATATTTTAAATTCTTTGGTAATTTTATCACTGGTTCTTTACTAAAGGCTTCTTTATTAATTTGGAGAACTATATCATATTATTTACCAATGATAGTTGGTGGTTTATTATTTAATATACACACAAAAAGAGGCGATGAAAAATGAGAATAGGTATATTTACTGAAGCTTATACACCGTATATTAGTGGGTTAGTTACTAGCGTAGTAATGCTTAAAAAGGGTTTGGAAAAATTAGGACATGAAGTGTATATAGTAACTGCTAACTTAGAAAGTTATGAATATAATTACGATGAAAAAGAAAGAATTTTAAGAATACCTGGTATTCCTACTGGTATTTATGATTCTAGACTTACATCTGTTTATCCTTTAAAAGCAGTTAATATGATTAGAAATTGGGATTTGGATATTATTCATTCTCAGACTGAGTTTGCGATTGGGACATTTGCTAGACTTATGGCTTATCAGTTGGATATTCCATTGGTTCATACTTATCATACTATGTATGAAGATTATGTACATTATATAACTAAGGGTTATTTTGATAAATCAAGTAAAAAGATTGTTGAATATTTAACATTATTCTATTGTGATAAAACAGCTACTGAATTAATTGTTCCTACTAAGAAGACTTATGATTTATTTAAAGAAAAATATCAAGTTGATAGAAATATTCATATTATTCCTACTGGAATCGAACTTGAAAGATTTTATAAAGAGAATATAGATACTGATAAACTTGATAAACTTAGAAAAAAGTTAAAATTAAAAGATAAAGATTTTGTCGGAGTTTTTATAGGAAGACTTGGTCAAGAAAAGAATGTATTATTCTTGATTGATGTTATGAAGAAATTGGTTGTTGATTATCCTGATATTAAGTTATTAATAGTTGGTGATGGTCCTGATTATGATAATTATAAAAAAGTAATTAAAGACTACGGGATTGAAAAAAATGTTATTATGACTGGTAAAGTGGCTTGGGAAGAAGTACCTTATTATTATCAATTGTCTGATATCTTTTTAACTGCTTCTCATACTGAAACACAAGGATTAACTGTAATTGAAGCTATGGCTAGTGGTGTAGTTCCAGTATGTATTGAAGATGAAAGTTTTTTAATAGCTGTTGTTGATGGTTTGAATGGTAGAATTTTTAAAGATAAGACGGAGTGTAAAAAGATTATTTTAGAATTATATAATGATCGTGATTTGGTTAATAGACTTTCTAAACAGGCTCGTATTAATTCTGATCGTTTTGGTTCTAAGTTCTTTGCTGAATCAGTTTTAAATGTATATAAATATGCCATTGATAATAAGAAAAATAATCTTGGATTAATTGGTAAATTTGTTGACAGAATGAAAGGAAATAAGGATGAAGTGGATAATAAGTAATCATAAGAATGCTTTAGATGATGACGTAGTAGTTGATTATGTTGATGCACTTAATAGGGTTGAACTAGAGGGAATTAATTTAGTTATATGTCCTAAGGATTCACATTTAAGTTATTTTACTGGAAATTATTATCTAGGGTGTCAAGATGTTAATTTATCTTTTGATCAAATGAAGAAAAGTAATATTAGATTTAGTATAGTAGGACATAGTTATAAGAGAAGTAAGTATAATGAATCTAATAAAATGATTAATAAAAAGATAAAAGATTTATTAGCTAATGGTATTACTCCTATTTTGTGTATAGGGGAAGAAGTTAATAATAATTTAAAAGATACTTTGCTTGTAGAACTTGAAGAAGGTTTAAATGAGGTTTCTGGTGATGTGATTATTGCTTATGAACCCGTTTGGGCTATTGGTAGTGGTATGATACCTAATATAGAGGTTTTAAATGATACTGTTGATTTTATAGATAAACAGGCAACTAGATTACTAGGAAGAAAACCTATAATTATATATGGTGGTAGTGTTAATAGGGACACAATTAATTTGTTAGAATGTGTTCACGAATTGGATGGTTATTTAATTGGTAATGCCAGCGTTGAAATAGATAAATTAGTAGAATTAATAGAGGTGATAAAATGATAGTTGATATTATGGATTCTTTAAATGAAATAGGTGATTGGTTACAAGTATTTATGGATAAGAATTATGATAACCCATTGTTTTGGCTTATTTTATTTTTAGTTTTGTTTATTATTGCTTGTATAGTAATAGGAAAGATGGCAAATAAATAAATTTTAAAATTCGACAAATTTTTACATATCTTGTCAATATTCGCTGTATCTTATTGTTGAATATTATTGTATAATAATACTTGCGTGGAGTACGAAAGGAGAGAATATGGACAAGATCAGAGTACTTATGATCGATGATAACATCGAGTTAGTAAGCATGATTAAGGAGTACTTTAATAATCACGCTAGTATTGAGGTAGTATTAGAAGCAAATGATGGAGAAAAAGGAATATCAGTTGCTAAGAGTTGTCAAAACGAATATGATGTAATTCTTTTAGATTTGATTATGCCTAAAAGAGATGGTTTATCAGTTTTGGAAGACTTAAGACGTGAAAATATCGATAAGAAAGTTATTATCTTAACATCTTATAATGCTCAAGATATGATACGTAAGGTTTCTGAACTAGGAGTAAATTATTTTATTCTAAAACCATTTGAATTATCAGATTTAGAAAGAAGAATTGAAGATTGTCGTGAAAGTAGGAGTTATAATAATACGTCAATAGATATTTATCATAATAATTTACAAATATCTATTACTAAAATCTTACATGAACTTGGAATACCATCTCATATTAAAGGGTATCAATATATTAGAGAAGGGATATCTATTTTGTATGAAAGACCTGAAGTTATTGGTGGTATAACTAAAGAGTTATATCCTGATATAGCTAATAAGTTTGATACTACAGTTTCTCGAGTTGAAAGAGCTATTCGTCATGCTATTGAAGTTAGCTGGAATAGGGGAGACTGGGATTTAATGGAAGAAATATTTGGTCACAGTGTTGATATTGATAAGGCTAAGCCTACAAATTCAGAATTTATAGTGACTGTTGCTGATAAATTAAGATTGGAATTTCAAAGAGATTATATTAAATAGATATAATCTTTTTCTTTACAAATTTATTTAAAAGTGGTAAAATAATCACTACTTATAGGGGGATAATATGGATAAGTCTGTATATTTAAAAAATAATCAAAGAGTTATTGCTAATTTAATTAAGAAGTATGAGTTCTTAGATGAAATTGATGTAACTGTTAAAGTATTAGAAATTATAGATACGGAGTTAACAAATAAGGGTACTAATGTAGCTTTTTCTAATATTAGGACGGTAGTTGAGAAATATTTTTCTGACTATATTAGTAAGAAGATTAGGAATAGTGATTTTAAACCTATCGAAAGTTGTATTAATTATATTATTAGTATTGATCATGTTAATGTTCTTACTAAATTTTGTACTAAGATAAATTCTTTAGATTTAGATTTAGATGTTGAACATTATATTTCTATAATTAATAATAATGCTATTATAAGTAGTGAGTTAAAGAGTTTAATTTCTAATTTTAAAAGGGTCGAGGGTATGGGAATAATTGTTCCTAAAAAACTTTCTACGATGGCTATTATGGATTTTATAGAAGCATATTGTATGATAAATGGTATTGATATTGATAGTAATAGAGATGATTATGATGATGTTATAGAAACTGATGTTTATACTACAGATGATGTTAGACAATATTTGAAGGAAATTGGTCGTTTTCCTGTATTGGCTGTTCAAGAAGAATATGAATTAGCTATACGTGCTCAAGCAGGTGATAGTTATGCTATTAATAAATTAACTGAACATAATTTAAGGTTAGTTGTTTCATGTGTTAAGCGTTATGTTGGACGTGGCTTATCTTTTTTAGATTTAATTCAGGAAGGTAATTTAGGTCTCATAAGAGCTGTTAAAAAATTTGATCCAACTAAAGGGTATAAGTTTTCAACATATGCTACATGGTGGATTCGTCAAGCAACTACTCGTGCAATAGCAGAACAGGCTAGAACTGTTCGTTTACCGGTTCATTTAGTTGAATTTATTAATAGATTCACACGTGTTCAAAAACAATTAGCTATCGATTTAAAACGTTATCCTACTGACCAAGAAATAGCTGATTATATGGGTGTTAGTATAAAAAAAATACAGGATGTTAAAAGTATATCTCAGGAGATGCTATATTTAGATACTCCTATTGGTGAAGATGGGGATACTTTATTATTAGAAATGGTTGTTGATCCGAATGCTGTTTATACTGAACAAACTGCTATTATGTCTAACTTAAGTGATGAAATGTTGAAACTTTTAGAAGGATTATCTACACGTGATGCTAAGGTACTTTATTTAAGATTTGGATTTGATGGTAATCCTAGAACTTTAGAAGAAGTAGGGCAAATCTTTGGCGTAACACGTGAAAGAATACGTCAGATTGAAGCTAAAGCATTGAGAAAATTAAGAAAAAGATCTGAAAAAGCGCAATTAGGAGATTATTTATTATAATAATAAAGCATATTCATATGAATATGCTTTTTTCTTTTATATAATTGACTTTCTGTATATTAAATATTATAATCAAATTATAAAATATGTTAGGAGGATACGATTTATGGAACGAAAAATATTTTCTGATTTACTTAAATGGAAGAAAGATGTTAATAGAAAACCTTTATTACTTTATGGCAATAAACAAATAGGTAAAACTTATAGTGCAATTGAATTTGGAGAAAAGGAATATAAAACTATTGCCTATATTAATAGTGATAATAATACTCAGTTTTTATCTATTATGCAAAAAGAAAGAACTATTGATAAAGTTATAGCTAAAATGTCTTTATTAGTTGGTGAATCTATTTTAAAAAATGATACATTAATTATTATTGATAATGTAGTGGATGAAGATATAGTTAAAGCTATAAAAAAATTTGGAAAAGAAGCTAATGATTATCATATTATTATGATTACTTCTTTGAAAGAGAAACTTTCTGTTTTTAAGGGTGAAGAATTACAATATAAATATATGTTTCCAATGGATTTTGAAGAATATTTGATGGCCGTTGGTAATTTAGAACTAATAGATTTTATTAGAACTTCATATCGTAATAATAAGGCTATGCCTTTTCATAGTATAGCTATGGATTATTATGAAGAATATTTAATAACTGGTGGTCTTCCAGAATCTGTATTTGCTTCTATTAATAAAGAATCTGATTTAAAAATTAAAATTATTCAACAAAAACAATTAGATAGTTATAAAAAAGAATTTTTATATATGAATAATTTAATTGATATTACACGTTGTAATGATGTATTAAATATAATTCCATATCAATTATTAAAATCCAATAGAAAGTTCCAATATGGTCTTATGAGAACTGGTGGTAGAAGTAAAGATTATGAAACTGCTTTAGATTTCTTATCTAATAATGGTATTGCTTATAAGTGTTATAAAATTAGTGAAGTTAAACCTCCACTTAGTAAGTGTAAAGATCAAGAGAGTTTTAAATTATATTTAAATGATACAGGTATTTTATTTATGATGATGCATTTATCTAGAATAAAGCTATTTACTGATGATAGTTTAAAATATATTTTATATGAAAATA
The DNA here is from genome assembly GCA_045595895.1 of Candidatus Scybalousia sp. Classification (GTDB taxonomy): domain Bacteria; phylum Bacillota_I; class Bacilli_A; order RF39; family UBA660; genus Alloscybalousia. The sequence continues at coordinate 9,805 of JAZOBJ010000013.1, forward strand.
ATTTAGCTAATACCATTATCTCTTGTGGTTATAATTTATATTACTATCAATCAGAAGGTAAAGCTGAAGTCCCTTTTGTTGTACAAACTAGGGCTGGTAAAATTATTCCTATTGAGATAGTTAATAAAAATTTATCTAAAGCTAAGTCATTATCATTGTTTATGAGTAAATTTGAAATTAATGAAGCTATTCGTTTTACTGAAGATAACTTTAGCATGAAAAAAGGAATTAAATATGTTCCTATTTATGCAGCCTTCTGTTTAAAAGAAAATTTATAAAAATTTACTAAAAAGTTAATAAAATTATTAAAACGTTGAAATAATATATATCGTTTTAATATAAAATACAACAGAAAAGAGGTAAAATATGAGACCGATTTTATTAACAATTATAGATGGTTTTGGACTTCGTGATGAAGTAAAAGGTAATGCTGTTAAATTAGCTAATAAACCTAATTTTGATATGTTGTGGAATAGTTTTCCACATTCAACATTGAGTGCTAGTGGTAGAGATGTAGGTTTGCCTGAAGGTCAAATGGGTAACTCTGAAGTTGGACATTTAAATATAGGTGGTGGAAGAATAGTTTATCAACCTTTTGAACTTATTAATAAAAAGATTGAAGATAAAACTTTTTTTGATAATAGTCAATTAAAAGGTGTTATGGACCATGTTAAAAATAATAATTCTAAACTACATATATTTGGACTTCTAAGTGATGGTGGTATTCATTCCCATATTAATCATATTTTTGCGTTATTAGAGATGGCTAAAAAAGAGGGTGTTAGCGAAGTTTATGTACATGCTTTCTTAGATGGTAGAGATACTTTACCTGACATAGCTTTAACCTTCTTAAAACAGTTGCAATCTGAGATGGATGAATTAGGTATTGGTAAACTAGCTGATATTTCAGGTAGATATTATTCAATGGATCGTGAGAGAATGTGGGATTTAACTAAAAAATATTATGATTTATTAGTTAATAAAGTTGGAAATGTTGTCTTTGATTTAGAAAAATATATTCAAGATAGTTATAATAATAATATATATGATGAATTTATAGTTCCTGGTATTGTTACTTCTAGTGGTAATTTGGAAGAAAATGATGGTTTAATTTTTGCTAATTTTAGACCAGATCGTGCTACTCAGACATTTACTGCTATAACTAATCCTGAGTTTAATGAATTTGAAACTAAAAAGTTTAGTAATATAAAATTGGTGACTATGATGCCAGTTGAGAAAAGTATAATTTCTACTAATGCTTTTTGTATTCCTGATGTTACTAACTGTTTAGGTGAATATTTGGATAAAAATAATAAAAAAGTTTTAAGAATAGCTGAAGCTAGTAAATATCCACATGTAACATATTTCTTTGATGGTGGTAAAGATATGGAATTACCTGGTACTGATAAGATTATTATTCCAAGAAAGAATGTTGCGACTTATGATATAGCTCCGGAAATGTCAGCTAAGGAAATAACAGATAAGCTTATTCCGATTATAGAAAACTATGATGTTATTATTTTAAACTTTGCAAACTGTGATATGGTTGGGCATACTGGTAATTTAGAAGCGGCTATTACTGCTGTTGAAACAGTTGATGAATGTATTGGTAGACTATATGAAAAAATCAAAGAAATTAATGGTTTGATGATCGTAACTGCAGATCATGGAAATTGTGAACTTATGATTGATGAAGATGATAATATAATTACATCACATACTACTAATAGGGTGCCATTTATAATATGCAATAATAATTTGAAGTTAGTAGATGGTAAACTTGGTGATATTGCGCCAACTATTCTAAAATTAATGAATTTAGAAATTCCTAGTGATATGACTGGTGATATTTTAATGAAAGACTAAAATTAGTCTTTTTTTTGACATTGTTTTTTGATTTTTTATCTTATAATACTGTTGGTGATATTATGAAAGTAAAAATATTTGATTTTGAGGATGAAAAAGATTTAGAAAAAGCTATTAATGATTTTTTAGATGATAGCATGGATGTTGTTGATATTAAATATCAAGTGTCTATGGGAATATTTAGTGAGGAACAGATATATTGTTTTTCAGCAATGATAGTTTATGCAAAAAAATAGACTTGTTCGATTGTTTATATTTTCTTAATATTTTATAATTATATTGGGTGGTAGTATGAGGGAAAGACTTATTTTTCATATTGATGTAAATAATGCTTTTTTGTCATGGACTGCTGTTGATTTATTGAAAAAAGGTTATGAGATAGATATTCGTACTATTCCATCGGTAATTGGTGGAGATGAGGAGTCTAGACGTGGAATAGTGACTGCTAAAAGTCCGGTAGCTAAGAAAATGGGGGTAGTAACAGCAGAGCCACTTTATATGGCTAGAAAAAAGTGTCCAGGTTTAAAAGTGTTTAAGGGTGACTATGAACTTTATCATCGTGAATCTAATAAATTGTATAAATATTTCTGTAATTTTACAGATAAAATAGAGCGTTATTCTGTAGATGAATGTTTTTTAGATATGACTGGTACTGAGCTTTTATATCCTGATCCTATTGAACTTGCTTATAAGATGAGGGACGAAATATATGAGAAGTTTGGTTATACTGTTAACATTGGGATAGCTAATAATAAATTGTGTGCTAAGATGGCAAGTGACTTTGAAAAACCTAATAAAGTACATACTTTGTTTAGTTATGAAATAGAAAAGAAAATGTGGCCTCTTTCAGTTACAGAATTATTTATGGTAGGTAAGTCTTCTAGTAAAATTTTAATGGAAATAGGTATTAAAACAATAGGTGATTTAGCTAAAACAGATATTATTTTTTTAAGAAGAAGATTCAAGAGTCAAGGTGATATGATGCATGAATATGCTAATGGTATTGATTTTAGTGAAGTGGAAGGAAATAGAGCTAAAAGTAAAAGTATTAGTGTTACTGAGACTTTGCCTGTTGATATTGATTCGATTTCGGGGTTTAAAAAAATATTACTTCCTCAAGCAGATAAAGTTGGTAAACAAGCTAGACGTGAGAAACTTTATGCTAAAACTATAGCTATTATCTTTAAAACAAGTGATTTTGTTTCTTATACTCATCAAATGAAATTAGTAAATCCTACAAATGTTACTTCTGAAATATATAATTATGCATTAGAAATTTTGGAAAAAGGTTGGAGAGGGGAGCCTCTTAGATTGATTGGAATAAGACTTGCTGATTTTACTAATGATAATAGTAAACAAATATCATTATTCGATACAGTTAAAGATACTGGGAATGATAAAATTCAGGAAGTACTTGATAACATTAGTGATAAATATGGTGATGGTGTTATTATGCCGGCATCTCTTAAGAAAAAATAATGGGTGATATAATGGAATATAATGATAGATTTATTAATGAGTTAATAGATAACGAAATTAAGTTTTGTGATTCTATTTGTGATAAATATAAATATCCTGATAATATTGGCCATTTACTTTATATAATTATTCCGGCTTTTATTTTAAAGTATGGTATTAATAATAAGAGTATAATTGAAAAATGTTTTTATGATACACCGATAATAATTGATGATATACAGGAGCAGATACACCAAGCTTATTATTTTGGTGTTCCAAGATATCAGGGGGATAGTATAGTTGTTGATAAGGGGATAGTGTTAAAAAAATATAAAAATATTTCTCTTATACAACTACTTGATAATTTGATCCATGAGTTTAATCATGCTATTAATTCCATTCAAAATGAAATAGTTATTAATGATTTTGTTTTAGTCAGAACAGGTATTGTTTATAATTGTTTTGATATTAGAACTTTAAAGTTTATTGAAAAGGGTTTTGAGAGTATTTTAGAAGAAGTAATTAATACTAAACAAACTGAAGAAGTAATTGATATTGTTAAAAGTTTTTCAAAATATAATCTTAATAATACAGTTGTTTCTTATACTTTATATTCTATAAATCATATGACAGATATTAATTATCGTTCAAAGAGTTATTTATTAGAATCGTTGGTATGTCGTAGGCTTTTGGAAAATAAAACATTTATTTCTACTTTTGAAACTTTAAGATTTGAGGGAAAAATTGATGATATAAATGTTTTTTTTGATGATATTGTTGGTAAAAAAGGTTCACTTTCTGAGTTATCTCAGTTGTTGAATGAGTCATTAAAATTACAGAAAAGTTTAAGCAATAAGAAATGGTTTAGGAAAAGAATAATGAATAAAATAAGAAGTATTAATATTGAGGCTTTTAAAATAGTTGAGTGTTTTGATAATAATACTGTATATAAATAAAAAGACTATTTTTTTAATAGTCTTTTTTCTTTTTTATAAAGTTTTTTAATCTCTGACAATAACATATATGGTATTTGGTATATTGGGATGTTTTGATTTGTAATTATTCTTTTAATTGTATTATCTTGATGTTCGATAATTATACTTTTATCCATTTCTTCTTTTTGTTCCCATGTTATTTCAGGTTGTTTATTTATTTTTCCTGTTATAAAAATGATACAATGGATATATTGAGAGAAATACGATATTCTTTCTTTTTCTGTTGGAATATAAGAATTTATTAGTTCACAAATGTTATTTAAACTTGTTAGTGATTTCATATCAAAATTATTTTGGTTCCATTTTAATAATTTAAGAATAGAATAGCTAAATAAACTATGTTCCAATAAATTTATGTTTTCTAGTTTATCATTATGATAAAAATTTAATTCTATTAAATTATCACAACATTCTTTCATTACTGTTATTGATTCGCTTTCATAATTTATTCTTTTTGTATACTTGATTTCCACATTGTTATTCTTCATAATTTACCTCTTTTTCTGTTTATTATAATTATTTTTCTTGTTTTGTAAATAGAAATGTACCAAAATTGAAAAAAATATGATATTATTATATTTAGAGGATCTGGAGGAAATAGTATGAAAAAGAATTCCTTTATGCAAGGTGCGTTTATAGCTACTCTTGGTATTGTTTTAAGTAAGATTTTGGGAATTATTTATGTTATACCATTTTATGCCATTATTGGGGAACAAGGTGGTGCTTTATATGGTTATGCATATTCTATTTACTCAATCTTTTTAGGCATATCACAGGCTGGTATTCCACTTGCAATCAGTAAAATAGTTAGTGAATATAATGTTTTAGGATATTATGATGCTAAAAGAAGAACTTTCCAACTTGGGAAAAAGGTTCTTTCAATGCTTGGTGTTGTTTGTTTCCTTATAATGTTTATTTTCGCTAGGGGTATAGCTACTGTTATTATTGGTAATGTTACTGGTGGTAATACAATTGAAGATGTTACTTTTGTAGTTAGAGTTATATCTTTTGCAGTGCTTGTTGTACCATTTCTTAGTATTTATAGGGGTTATTTACAGGGACATAAATTTATCACACCAACTTCTATTAGTCAGGTTTTAGAACAAATTGTTCGTGTATTGGTCATAGTGTTAGGAAGCTTTTTAACTCTAAAAGTATTTAATTTATCTTTAACTACTGCAGTTGGTGTAGCAGTATTTTCTGCTACTATAGGTGCTTTAGTATCTTACTTTTATTTAGTATTTAAAATTAGAAAAGATAAGAAAGCATTAGAAAAAGAAACAATGAAAGTTGAAGAACCAAAGATTGCTGATAGAGAGATAATTCAAAAGATAATTATATATGCATTTCCATTTATTATGATAGATGTATTTAAATCATTAATTAATTCAGTTGATGTATTTATGTTGGTTAGAGTGTTAGTAAATGGTATTGGTTATACAGCGATAGAAGCTGAGTCTATTATGAGTGTTGTTTCAACATGGGGACATAAATTAAATATGATTATTGCAGCTATATCTTCAGGATTAATGGTTAGTTTAATACCACACTTAACTGCTAGTTTTGTAAAAAAAGATATGGATGATGTTAAGAAGAAAGTTAATCAAACATTACAGGGGTTATTATTCTTTACTGTTCCTATGACTGTGGGATTATCAATACTGGCTAAACCCGTTTGGACTATATTCTATGGTACAAGTAATTTTGGACCTAATGTTTATCAATTCTACGTATTTGTAGCACTGGCTACTACAGTGTTTACTGCTAGTGTTACTATTCTTCAGTTATTAAAAGAGTATAAACAAGTATTTATTTGTCTAATTACTGGTTTATTAACTAATGCATGTTTGAATATCCCATTGTTATATGCATTTGATTATATGGGATTTCCGGCTTATTATGGTTCAATATTATCAACAATTCTAGGATACTTTGTATGTAGTTATTTAGCATTACGTTATGTTAATAAAAAATATGAAGTTAGCTATGAAGATACTATTAGAAAAGTGTTTAATATTGTTTCAATTACATTAGTAATGGTAATTGTGTTACTTGGATTAAAATATATCTTACCATTTAATTCTACCAGTAGATTATTTAGTATTTTATATGTAGTTATATTTAGTATTATTGGTGGTGTTATATATTTTGGCATTACATTTAAGACTAAGTTAATATATGATGTATTTGGAAAAGGGAATGTTTGTAAAATATTAGATAAATTTAGAAAAAGGTGATATTATGGAATTTATGATATTAACAGAAGATGAATATAGACAATTTATAAATGGTAATAGTATGACATCTTTTATGCAAACTGTGGAGCTTTCTAATTTAAAAAAAGAATTAGGAAGTAAAGTTCATTTTGTAGGAGTTAAAAAAGGTAAAAAAGTAGTAGCAGGTTCTATGATATTAGAAGATTCTACTATTCTTAATAAAAAGATGTTTTATGCTCCACGTGGTTTGATTGTTGATTATCATAATAAAGAACTTCTTGCATTTTTTACTTGTGAGTTAAAGAAATATATAAAGATGAATAATGGTTTTATATTAACGATTGATCCTAATGTTATTTATAGGGTTAGAACTAGTGATGGTGAAATTGATCCCAATAATAATGCTGATGATGAGTCAGTTGATAATTTGATTAGTTTAGGGTATAAGCATCATGGTTTTAATCTATATCTAGATACTATGCAAGCTAGATGGTGTTATTTATTTAGTTTAGATGAAGATTATGAAACTAAAAAATCTAAATTTTCAAAGAGTACTAGAAAAAATATTGACTTTTGCAAGAAAAAAGGTTTAATGGTAAGAGAGGGTACTATTGATGATTTAGCTGTTATGGCGGAGATTTTTGAGATAACTTCTAAAAGAAAAGATTTCTTTTCTAGGAGTTTAGAATATTATCAAAAAATGTATTATCATTTGAAAAATTTAATGACTATATATATAGCTTATTTAGATCCAGAAATTTATTATAATCATACATTAAGTTTATTAGAAGTAGCTAAAAAAAATTATGAAGTTGTTTTGGATAAGATGGAAAAAGATATGGTTGGTAGTAAACTTATTAATCAAAAAGAAACAGCTTTGAAACAAATTTCTAAATATGAAAAAGAATTGGAAAAAGCTAGCAAGTTTAAGAAAGATTACCCTAATGGTAAGGATATTGGTTGCTTGTTATCTCTTAGATCTGGGGATGAGTATTTAACTTTATCAAGTGGTACTTTAGCTGAATATAGAGAATTTACTCCTAAGTATTTAATGTATGAGCATCATATTAAAGAGGCTTATAATGAAGGATTTAAGTACTGTAATTTTTATGGAATAACAGGGGACTTTAATCCTAATGGTAAGTATTATGGAATATATGAATTTAAAAAAGGATTTAATGGTAATGTCATTGAATATATAGGACAATTTGAATTAGCAGTTACTGGCTTTTATTCGGTTTATAAAATATTAAAAAGAATAAAGAAATTTATTGGGAGGTAGTTATGAAGGATAATTATGTATTTGAATATATGAATGAAAATGATTTTAGGGTAAAAGAAAGATCTGTTCGTAAGTATAATATGCTTGCATATAAAAAAATGATGTTTGAATATTATCCTAAATTAAAAACAGGTGAGTTTTTAGGTACTCAGATTAGTGAGAATAAAGATGGTAGTGTTTTATATGAGCTACCACTTCCTACTGATGAAATGTTTAGTAAGGTTCATGGTGTAATTACACTTCATTATACTGTTTATTTAGATAAGAAGGTTATCTTACTTACTAATATCACACCTGAAGGTATTTTAGAAGAAGGTCATCGTACTGAGCTTGGTGCTTATAAAGGTGTAATGGTTTCTAAAACAAATAAAGAAAAAGATATGTTTAAAATCAATTTACTTAATATGATGAATAAAGGTTATGGTAGTCAATTTGCATTAGTTACTATTGTATCTGCAATGACAGTTTTAATGATTAGTGCAATAGTTTTCTTTATTTTAAGATAATAAAAAAAATAAGATTCATTTTAGTGAATCTTATTTTTTATATTCTTTAATAGTTTGTATATTTTAAATGCTAGGTTATATATGATATATAATTTTTTATTTATTACTAAATCAAATTCTCCAATAAGTTCAACTACTTCGGCACCAAATCCTCTTTTAAAATCAAATAATCCGTAGTTTTTAGATTCTTTTTTAAAGTCACCATCAATTCCGTAGAAATTGAATGTTTGATAGTTATATTCTTTTGCATAATTAATCATTTGCCATTGTAGTAAATATTGTGAGTTATATTTCATGAATTCTTTATATGAAGCACCAAGTAGATACACTAATTGATTTCCATATAACATATATAATCCACCAGCTATTATTTTAGTATTACCGTATTTTTCTTTATGTTCTTTTAAGTCATTAATTCTTTTTTCGAAAGATTTTGTTTCATTTTCAAGTTCATTTAATTGGTTTTGTTTTCTTGGATTATCTTTCATTTTTTCTATTTTTTCTTGTAGTTCTTTGTATTCTGCTTCAGTTTTTTCTAGAAGTTCTTTAAAGTTTATTTCTACTAATAGAACTTTTACTAAATTATCTTTACTTAGGACATCATAAATGTTTTGATAATAAGATAACGGTCTATCGATAAATTCTCTTCTATCGGCTGTATGTTTCATTAGTGCTTTAAATTCATTTAAATCTTCTCGTTTACATTCAATGACTCTTAAACAGTTCTTTTCACTGTTACGGATTGACCATCTAGTAGTGGCTCTCATATCTTTTAGAATCTCATCTGTAGTTTTGTCTTCTATATTAAGCACTGATAACCATCTTGGTTCTAAGTCTTTTTTATCATCCATAGTTATATAAAACCCTTGATGAGTAAAACCTAATTCTTTTAATTTGGTTACTAATTTATCATTTTTAGTATTTTCTATTGGTTCACCATTAATATCTCTTTCTTGGTATTTAACATAGGGATTAATCTTTAAAAAAAGAGCATTTTTATCTTTTAAATAACTTTTAATTTCGTTAGTGAATGTTTCCAATAGATCTAAATTATTATAATCTAATAGAAAACCACGTGGTGCGTATACCATGTTTTTATTTATTCCTTTTATGTTTTTAAATAATAGAACAGTAGCAGCTACTATTTTATTATTTTCTTTGATACCAACCATTTTTCCTTGCCAGTTATTTTCTTTTTTTATTTCAATCCAATATGGGCTTTGAAAGAATAGAGAGTAGGGATAATCTTTAGAAAATTCTATAAATTCTTCTTTTTCTAGTTCAATTAATTTCATTTTTGACCTCTTTTCATTTTAGCCATTTTTTTAATTATATTACGATATATTGGTACAAGTTTTGTGAATACAAAATACATTGGTTTATTAATTATGTAATCAAATTCACCTGTGAATTCAACGTAATCTCCACCAAATTTCTTTTTAAATTCATGAAGACCCATTAATGGATTATTGTTCCTTAAATCACCTATTGTACCAAATTGGTCATATATTTTTAGGCCTTTATCATAATAATATTTTATATGTTCCTTGTATGTTTTATAGTTTGTGTATGTATCAGTTAAAATATTATGATTTCCAGCATATAATACCCAAGCTTTATTTCCATATTCAATGATAAAGTGAGCACTTAGTGTAATATTATTATCATATTCTGTTCTTAGACTAATATATTTTTCTAAATCTGAATTGATTTTATTTAATCTTTTTTGTATTTCTTGTTTTTTTGTATTTTGGCTCTTACTTAGATTTTCTGTTGGTAGTTCATTTAGTTCCTTTTCTAAAACAGTTTTAGTGTTAGTTTGAACATTTATAATTTTGTCTAGATTTACTGTTCCTAAGAAGATGTTGCATGAATTATCTTGGTTCCATATTTCATATAGTGATTTATAATACTGTTCATTATGTGTTATAAAGTCTTTTCTGTTTTCAGTTATAATCATTAAATTATAAAAAGTGTTAATATCATTTTTTGTTCCTATTTGAACATTAATAAATAAATCTTCAGCTTTTTTTATTCTTTGTTTTGTTGTTTTAGAGAAGTTGTTTTCAATTTCTTCCCAATTTTTTTCAAAGTTAATTCTAAATGTATATCTTGGTTGCATTGTTTCAAAGTTTTTAGTAAAACCTAAATGTTTATATTTTAACTTTTTTAATATATTAAATTCTTTAGTGTTGTTTGTTATGATTTTGTTACCATTTATATCTTCGCTATTGTAGATTAAATCAGGATCTATCTTGAAAAAAATAGCTTTATTTCTTTTAGAATAATTATTTAATTCTTTAGTGAATTCTGTTAATAATTCCTCGTTATCATAATCTAAAACAAATCCACGTGGTACATAAAAGTAACACATTCCAAGTGGTAATTTTTTTTCTAAAAGAAGTGCAGTTGCGACTAGTTGGTTGTTGTCGTCGACTAATCCTACATAATGGGGAAATAAATTTTTTTCTTTTTTAGAAAATTCACCCCAAGCATAAGATTGTAAAAAATGGCTTTTTTTATGATTTTTAACAAACTCTTCATATCTATCTTTTTCTACATTTTTTATAAATTTCATGTTATCACCATTAATAGTATAACATTTTTTAATTATTATAAAAAGATGTTGTTTAGATTAACATCTTTTTTTACATCATATTATAGCTGTTTGGTTGGTAGTTAGAAGTATAATTATCATTTAATGGCATTGGTGTATTTTCTAACTTCATTAGTTTATTTTGTAATTTCATTACTTCTTTTTCTAAATTATAAACCCTGTTTTCAAGATTTTTTATTTCTTGGTGAATATTTATGTTGGGATTAAAATTAGGGTTTTGATTTTGAAAAAAGAATGGATCGATACTATTATTCATGTAACAACTCCTTTATTTATTTTATTATATGTTATATAATTTATGTTGGTGATATATATGAGACTTAGAAATGTAAAAAATAAACAAGAAATTATGGATAATTCTAATTATCTTATTTTGGAACCTAAACGATATTTTGGGAAATGGAATGATGTCTTTGGCAATATTAATCCTATTCATATTGAAGTTGGTACTGGTAAGGGTAATTTTATTATTGGAAAGGCATTAGCTAACCCTAATATTAATTTTATAGGTATTGAAAAGTTTGATAGTGTTATAGCTAGGGCTTTAGAAAAAATTCCTGAAGGTCTTAATAATCTTAAAATGATTAGAATGAATGCCTTAGAAATAGACGAAGTATTTGAACATGAGGTAGAAACTATTTATTTGAACTTTTCTGATCCATGGCCTAAGAAAAGATGGCATAAGAGAAGACTTACTAGTTATGTATTCTTAGAAAAATATGATTCTTTATTTAAGGGTAAATGTCACATTATTCAAAAAACAGATAATATGGGGCTTTTCGAGTATTCTATATGTTCACTTAGTACTTATGGTTACATAATAGAAAATATTTCACTTGATTTACATAATAGTGAGATAGAAGGTAATATTATGACTGAGTATGAAGAAAAGTTTTCTAAGAAGGGCAATCCAATTTATTATTTAGAAACTGTAAAGAAAGATAAAAAAATAAAATAATTAAAAAATATTTTTTGTTTAGGAAAATATTTGATATAATAGGAATAGAGTAGGTGAATTATGAAAAAACTAGTGTTTTTATGTTGCATGATTTTACTCTTAAGTGGATGTTCTGTTGTTTATGTAGATAAACAATCAATAGATGAAGTGGTTGATAGTGTTTTAGATAATAATATCAATTTAAAATCAGTATCGTTGGAAGGATATTCTTACTATTTGCCTCAGGGTGTTAATTTAAGTAGAAGTGATGCAGGAAATTCTATTCTTTACTATAATCATAAGAGAATGTATTTATATGTTGATCTTATATCTTATTATCATAAAGTAGATAATGAATATAAGGAAAATAAACAATTTTATTATTCTAGGGCTATAGATAAAGATGGATATAAAGGATATTTAGTTATTAGTAAAATATCTGATGATTATTTTATTGAATTTATGTATCGTTATAGTAAAATGGAAGCCTATGTTAGTAAGGAAGATTTAAATAAGACTATTACAGTAATGGCATATATTCTAGATAGCATTAAGTTTAATGATGCAGTACTTGATTCGACGATTGGCGAGATTTCACTAGATCAATCTGAGGAAATATTTAATATTTTTAAACCTAACGGTGATGAAAGTGACTTCTTGGATTATGTTGAAAAATATGATGATGGTCGTACTGAGGCTAAGGATGAGGATATATTAGAGTTAGATGGAAATATAGAATAAGGAAGAGGTTAATTATGAAACTTTTAGAAAAATTAAAAAATACATTTTTTGAAGAAGAATATGTAGAAGTTGAAGAGACAGAGAAAAAAGAGGTTGTAGCTAGAAAAGTTGAACCTAAGGAAACAAAAAAGGAAGAGATTAAAGTTATTCCTGAGATAAAAGAAGAGGTTCTTGAAGAAGAAAAAGCTACACCAGTTGAAAGTTATTCTGATAGAGAATTACTCAATAAGGATAAGAAAGTTCCATATTTTGAAGATGATGATTTCTTAGATGTTGAGGTTAATACTCCTAAAAAAGAAGAAAAAAAGTTATATGGTGGAAGTGCTTCTGATATATATAGTGCTTTAGATTTTTCAAGTACTAGTAATAAACCTTATAGTGCACCTGTAAAAGAAGCTTTTAAACCAACTCCTATAATTTCTCCAATTTATGGAGTTTTGGATAAGAATTATAGAAAAGAAGAGGTTGTTGATAAAAAAGATAGACCTAGTAGTTACGTATCGAGAAAAAATGCTGATCTAGATTCTGTTAGAAGAAAAGCTTATGGTGGATTAAATCCATTTGAGGATGCTAGTGTTGGTGGATTCAAAGAAGATGTCCAAGAAGAAAATGAGGAAAGTTTATTTTATGATATGACTGTAGATAATTCTAAGCCAGTTGTTGATCAAGTAACTTTAGCTGATGCTGAAGAATATTTTGAAGATTTAGGATTAGAGTATAATATTGATTATAAAGATAATCGTTATGAGAGAGCTACTGGTAGAAGGACAAGCGCTAATAATCAAGATGTAAGTGTTAATGATGAAGTAGTTGAAGAAGATGCTAATTTAGAAGATAATTTATTTGATTTAATTGATTCTATGTATGAGGAAGGTGAAGAATAATGGCTGAAATATTAGAATATTTTCCAATTGTTTTATATTTATTAGGTACTGTTTTATTAATTGTTTTAATTATTTTAGGACTTAAGTTGATTTATACTGTGAATAAAACGAATCAAATTTTAGATGATGCATATAATAAAACTAAGTCACTGAATGGTTTTTTTAGTGCGATTGACTCTATAACTGATACATTATCAAACTTGAGTGATAGTATTGTAAGCAATGTTACAGGTATTATTGGAAAAATATTTAGTAGAAAAAAAGGTAAGGAGATTGATGAAGATGAGTAAAGAAGTAAAAAATACTAAAAAAAGTAGTGCTGGAAAGTTTATACTTGGTGCTTTAGTTGGTGCTGGTCTTGGAGTTTTATTTGCTCCAAAAGCTGGTAGTGAAACGAGACGTGAATTAAAGGAAAAGATGTCTGAACTTTTAAATAAGGCTAAAGAAGTAGATTTAGATGAAGTAAAAGATAATATAGCAGCTAAAGTTGAAGAAATTAGAGAAGAACTTAGTGAGTTAGATAAAGAAAAAGTTTTAAAAATAGCTAAACAGAAGGGTAAACAATTAAAAGATAAATGTGGTGAATTAGTGGTGTTAGCAAAGGAAAAGGGAACTCCAGTTTTAGAGAATGCTGCTAATGAAGTGCGTGAAAAGACTATTCAGGCTGTAAAAGAAATTTTAGATAAATTAGAAGAATCAGATAAGAAAGCTAAGAGTAAAAAATAATGCTTAATATTAATCCTATTAACTTTAATAATGGTAATTATCATATTACTAAACCTAGTAAAAAGGTTATGCCTGTTAATAGTGTAAAAAAAACAAGTAATAGTAGTAATAATAATTCTGATTCTGGGTTTTCTAGAAATTTAGAAGATGAGATACAAAAGATAAAAGTTAAAAATAAAAAGAAGAATAAATAATTCTTTTTTTTTTTTTTTTTGACTTTTTTAGTATTTTTTGGTAAAATACGTGGCAAATAGGGGGATGCTATGGCTATTGATTATTATAGAGATTTGTTAAATAAAACTAGGTACATAGATTCTAGAATAAAAGATACAGTTTTTTTCGATTTATGTTGTGAACAGTATATAAATCAAAAATATAATAATTGTCAATGTATTGTTGAAGTACCTAGTATTGTTAAATTTAAATCTAGGAATTTGGCTAATGCTGGATTGGGAATAAGATATGAAAGTTTATCGAAGAAGGTTATTCAAATGAATGGAAATTATTGTTTAACATATTCTGAGGTTAGACAATTTAATTCTAAGCATAATATTGTTAATCTAGATATTGAAATTGAATTTTTGTTTGGAGAAAAAATTAAAATTTCTGCTTCTAAAAAGAATTATGGTGTAATTTTAAAGGTTAATCATTATAAAGTTTCTGAGATTGATAATTCATATGTTCCTTATGCTCACATTCCAACCACTGCTATTGAGGATTTTCATTTGATACCATATGGTGAAATATTTATTGGATGTTATCCTCAGACAGTACAGATGTTTGAAGATTATTATAGTGGTGATCTTTATTCTAGAAAAGTCTTAAAAAAATAAGAAAAAATTTGGAATAATTTGAATTTTGTGATAATATATTAATGTAATTTAATGGTGATTAGTTAATAGTAGTTATTGTTTTATATTTAGAGAGTTCATGGGTGGTGAAAATGAACATGAAATAATAATGAAGTTACATAACTAAGAATTAAATCGGAGTAGTCCGTTATTACTATGAAGGTAGATAAAGTTTCTATGAATTAAGGTGGTACCACGATAATGTCGTCCTTATTTTGTAGGGACTTTTTATTGTTTAGGAGGGAAAGTATGAAATTATATGATGAATTATTATGGAGAGGTTTAATTAAGGATGTAGCAGGTAGTGATTTGGAAAAAAAATTAAATGATGAAAAGATTACTTTTTATTGGGGTACTGATCCTACTGCTGATAGCCTACATTTAGGTCATTATTCATCTTTAGTTACGGCTAAAAGATTAGCTAAGGCTGGCCATAATCCTATTTTATTAATTGGTGGCGCTACAGCTTTAATTGGTGATCCAAGACCTACTGCTGAAAGAGAAATTATTAGTAAAGAGGTTGTTAATAATAATTTAGAAGGTATTAAAAATCAAGTTCTTAAATTATTTGGTGGAAATGTTGAAATAGTAAATAACTATGATTGGATGAAAGATTATAATTATTTGGAATTTTTAAGAGATATTGGGAAATATATTAATGTAAATTATATGCTTAATAAAGATATTATCAGCAGAAGATTAGAAACTGGTATAACTTATGCAGAATTTTCTTATACTTTAATGCAGGGATATGATTATTTACATTTGTTTAGAGAAAAGAATTGTATTTTACAGGCTGCTGGTTCTGATCAATGGGGTAATATCACTACTGGTATTGAACTTATTAAGAAGATTGAAGGTAAGGAAGTTTATGGATTTACTATGCCTTTAATTCTTGATAAATTCGGTAATAAGTTTGGTAAGAGTGAAGGTAATGCTTTATGGTTAGATATTAATAAAACTTCTTCTTATGAGTTATATCAATATTTAATTAATTTAGATGATGAAATGATAGTTCATTATTTAAAAGTATTTACATTCCTTTCTAAAGAGGAAATAGAAAGTATTGAAAAAGAGCACTTAGAAGCGCCAGAAAGAAGAATAGCTCAACAAGCGCTTGCACGTGAAATTATTACTGATTTACATGGGCAAGAAGAATATGAAAAAGCACTTCGTTTAAGTCAAGTTTTATTTAGTGGTGATGTAGCTAATTTAACTGGTTCTGAGATACAACAGGTATTTCATGGTGTAACTCAATTTAATGTAGAAAATAATGAAAATATACTTGATTTTTTAGTAAATCATGGTATAGTAGCAAGTAAACGTGAAGCAAGAGAATTTATTGCGAGTGGTAGTGTTATGTTAAATGGTAATAAAATTACTGATTTAGATTTTGTTGTAACTAAAGAAATAGCTATTGAAGATAAATATATAATAGTTAGAAGAGGTAAAAAGAAGTACTATTTAGGAATCTATCATTCATAGAATGGAGGGTGGAAAATGGCTGAAAATAAAAAGGTAACATCGACTAAAAAAACTACTAATAAAAACACATCTACAGTTAAAAAAAAGAAAACAACTGTTAAAAAAGTTAATACTAATGTTAAGCCAAAGAAGAATGTTAAAACTGATAAATCTGTGGTAGTTGGTAGAAAGACTAAGGATAAGAAAGTAGTGGAAACTGTTAACGCTATTGAAGTTAGTGAGAATAATGTTAAAGAAAAATTGTCTTTTAAAAAGAAGGTTTCTAATTTCTTTGATAAAATTAAAAATAGTATCAAAACAAAAAAAGCTAAATTAAATGAAAAAAAGAAGATTAAAAAATCTAATAAAGGAAAAGATAAAAAAGAAAAAAAAATTAAATCTTCTAGGAAACAAGTAGTTAAGAATAAGAAAGTTTCTTTTAAGGAAAAGTTATTAGCATTTTTTGATAGATTTAAAAAGAAAAGTAAAAAGAAACCTGTTAAGAAGAATACTAAGAAAAAAGATAAAAAGAAAATTGAATTTTTTTTAACAGACAAGACTAAAAAAATCTTTATTGGATTATCTATCTTATGTGGGTTAATAATTTTATTAGAGATTGTTTATATCGTTATTCATAAGATAAATATTGATAAAAAAACAGTATATTATGATGCAATGAATTCATTAGTAGTTGATGGTACTGATGTTGTTGCTGTTGGAAGTAGTAATTTTAGATATAGTAGCGAGTATAGTTACACTAATGGATTAGAAAAGGCTAAACTTATTAAATATGATAAGAATGGTAAAATTCTATTTGAAAAAATGTTTGAAACTGGTATAAGTACTACTTTTAGTTCTGTTATTTCTACTGATGATGGTTATATAGTTGTTGGTAGTGGTATATTTAGTGAAAAGGAACAACTAGAAGAGGCTAGAGAAGCGTTTATAATAAAATATGATAAAGATGGTAATATGTTATGGGAAAAGTTTTATCATGATATTACTAATACTAGATTTAATAAGGTTATAGAAATTAGTGATGGCTATATAGTTGTTGGTCAAAGTATTTATGCTAATATGGAAATGGGTAATCATACTACTGGTGGTGGAATAATCATTAAATATGATAAAGATGGTAATCTTGTTTGGAAGAATAATCATGGTGGTATGAAGTCTGGAAACTTTAATGATGTTGTTGAAGTTAATGGTGATTTTTATGTTGTAGGAAAAGATGCTGTTGATAGTGGTAATCTGGTTATGTTTGATGAAAATGGTAAATATAAATGGCATAAAAATTATAGTTATACTGATGGAATTGGGTTTACAGGTATTACTTATTTAAAAGATACATTATATGTAGTTGGTTCAGTTAAAATCCTTCCTGAAGACATTAAAGAGGAAGATAGTCGTTCTACGACTAATACTGATGCTTTACTTGTTGCTTATAGTTTAGATGGTAAGAAAAAGTTTGAAAAGAATTATGGTGGAAGTAGTTATGAAAGATATAATTCTATTATAACTTATCGTGATGAACTTTATGTTGTTGGTCACATTAGTTCTAAGGATGCTGGTTTTAAAATTGAGACAGATGGTGAATTGATGACAGGATTAGTTGTTCGTTATGATACTAAAGGAAATATACTTAAAAAGGATGTTTTTGGTGGTAGCAATAATGATAATTTAACGGACATATTTACAGATGGTGTTTGTTTATATGTCAGTGGTTATAGTAATAGTGGTGATGGTAATATTACAACTGCTAAGAATAATGGTAAAGACTATTTTGGTAAAGTAATAAAACTTGATTTTAAATTTAGAACATTATTAGTTAAGTAAAAGGATATACAAAGGTATATCCTTTTTTATAGATTTGAATTTTCAATTTCAGCTGTTTGCAGGTTTGAGTTTGAGAAGTTGGTTATTACTACATATAATCCAATTAATGCAGGTATTAATGAAATGAATGATGCTATTACTTGTAGATTTAGTGCTGATGTATCTTGGTTAGTATTAGCTGCAAAGTTTTTGGCTCTATTATTTAAATATAGGAACCAAAGAATTAGTGATAGAATTAAGATTTTATTTAATAGTGCTATAGTTTGAGATTCTTCGGGTGTTAAAAATTCTTGTTTTCCTAAAGTTCTTTTTCTTTGATTTAAAATAATTAGTATTGATGCTACTAGGGAAATTATATATAAGATACATCCTATTAATTGTCCATCTATGATAGTTAATTGTTCTTTTGTACTTTCTTGTTCACTCATATATACACCTACTGTTTAAGTATATGTTTTTTAAAATAAAAAAACTTCACAAATGTGAAGTTTAATTTTATCTGTTATAGAATTCAACGATTAATGATTCGTTAATGTCAGCGTTAAGTTCGCTTCTTTCAGGTAATCTTACGAATTTACCTTCTAATTTCTTATCATCAAATGTTACGTATTCAACTCTCTTAGTTACTTTTTCTAAAGCAGCTTTGATAGCTTTATGATCTTTAGAATTTTCTTTAACAGCAACTACATCTCCAGGTTTAACTCTATACGATGGAATGTCTACTTTGTTTCCATTAACAGTAATATGTCCATGGTTAACAACTTGACGTGCTCCACGACGAGTAGATGCAAGTCCTAAACGGTAAACTACGTTATCTAATCTAGATTCTAATAGTTTTAAGAAGTTTTCACCGTGCATTCCTTTCATTTTTCCTGCTTCAACGAATGTTTTATGGAATTGTCTTTCGTTAACTCCATACATGAATCTAACTTTTTGCTTTTCTTTTAATTGTTCACCATAGTTAGATAATTTTCCTTTACGTTCAGCTCCATGTTGACCTGGACCGTAAGGACGACGAGCTAATTCTTTTCCTGTTTCAGAAATTGAGAATCCAACTCTACGAGCTTGTTTGTAACTTGATCCTGTGTATCTTGACATTTTTATGTCCTCCTTCGATATTTTGTCATAAACATCGAATCCTATTAAACCATTCATTAGGGAGTTTAGGTTTCAGAATTTCGCTAACAGTGAAGTTACTATTCATTTCTAAACACATTAATAAATTTTTAATAGCACTGTTCAATGAATATGCAGTTTAGATTATATATAAAATAAGGGTTTTTGTCAATCTTTTTTGCTTATTTTAATGTTCAATACCAGTTTTTATTCTTGAATCACATAATAAATCATTTTTTAGTTTCCTAAAACTAAGTTTCTTTGGCTGTTCTTCGTAATATGGTACTAAAGATTTTTCATCGTAAAATAATTCATCATTATAATTAGGAGTACTATTAATAATATTACTACTATCATCTAGAATAATCTTCAAATTATCAATAACCCCGTTACTAAGTTCATAATTATAAAAATGACCATATTCATTTTCAATTAATATTGCTTGATTATTAATTGTTTTAACATTTGGTTTGGCAGTACCCATTGTTATACTTGTAGTGCTTGTTCCTATTTGAAATTCTGGTATAAATGTAGATTCACCATCTTTTTTATAGTTCTTGATATCTAGACATTTTTTTATTGTTCCTACATAAACAGTTAAATTTCGCATACTAAAACCTCCTTTATTACCAATTATTATACGTAAAAATAAAATTATGTCAAAAAAAGTAAGTAAAAATTTGCATTCTATGATAGAATATAAATATAGATAAGATAAGGAGTGGTTGAATAGTGAATGGTGTCTATTTATTAATTGGTACCTTCTTTATCATAGCAGTTATTTTGGTAACTGTTGTTTTAGTGTTGATTAATAAACATAGATATAAGGTATTAAGAGAAGAAGTAGAACAGTTAGATAAAGAGAAAAACTTAATTGCTAGTACTCCAGTTTATTCTGAACTTGCTAAAGTAGAATCTATTGTTAAAAATGATAAAATGGAAGAAAAATATAAGAATTGGCAAAAACGTTTTGAAGTGATCAAAGAAGAAAAAATTAATCAAATTAATGATATGATTAATGAACTTGACATTGCTACTAATACTAAGGATTATAAGGATATTGATAAAAGAATTGCTAAAGTAGAAATGGAAGTTTATAAAGTTAGAGAGAGTGCTAATAATCTTTTAAGTGAAATTAAAGAGATAACGGTTAGTGATGAGAAATATCGTAGTATTGTTACTAAATTAAAAGCTAAGTATAGAAAACTAATGGGTGAGTTTAATAATCATAAATCTGATTATGAGGATATTGCTGATGCTATAGGTTTACAGTTTGAAAATATTGAAAAGAGATTTTTAGATTTTGAAAATGTAATGGAAAAGAATGAGTATGATGAAGTTGTTCATATCGTTAAAGCGCTTGACACTATGATTGATCATATGGGACTTGTTGTAGTTGAAGTACCTAATTTAGTATTACTTTCTGAGAAACTAATACCAAAAAGGATTGAAGAAATTGTTGCTACTCATGAAGAAATGGTCGAAAAAGGTTATAACTTAGAATATTTGAATATTAAATTTAACATGGATGAGTGTAGTAAAAATATTAATACTGTTTTAGATAGAATACGTGTTTTAAATTTGGATGATTGTATGTTTGAACTTAAGACTATGTTAGATTATTTAGATAATATTTTAAATGATTTTGATAGTGAAAAATTAGCTAGAAAGAGTTTTGAGGAATTAGCTGTTACTTTTTCTAAAAAGTTGAAAAGGACAAATAAGATAGTTAAAGATATTTATAGTCAAATAGATGATATTAAAAATATGTATGATTTAGATGAAGAAGATATTAAAGAGGTAAATGATATTAAGTTAAGGCTTGCCAGTATTACTAAAGATTACAAATCTCTTATTAATAAGGAAAAGAATGGGGAAGAACCTTATTCACATTTTTATAAGCAAATTGAAACTTATGATAATTTACTTAGTGAGTTAGAAAATAATCTAGATAATACACTTAAATCTTTAGGAAGTATGCATGATGATGAAGCTAGAGCTAGAGAACAGTTAGATGAAATTAGAGATTTGCTTAAACAGTGTAAACTTAAAATACGTAGTTATAAGTTACCAATTATAGTAAATAATTATTTTGTTGAATTATCAGAAGCTAATGATGCAATTAATGAAATTGTTAAAGAATTATATAAAAAGCCAATCATGATTAAGGTTTTAAATACTAGGGTTGATACTGCTCGTGATTTAGTATTAAAACTTTATAATACTACTAACGATATGATTAAAACTGCACAACTTGTTGAGATGGCTATTGTTTATGGAAATAGATATCGTAGTTTAATGCCTGAAGTTGATAAAGGATTAGAGAATGCTTATATGTTATACCATAAAGGTAATTATAAGGATGCTTTAGAGGTTTCTATATCTTCTATTGAATTAGTTGATTCAAATATTCAGCAAAAATTATTAAAGTTTTATGAAGAAAGCTAGTCTTTCTTTTTTTCTTTTGGTATAATATTATAGATTTTATATGTGGGTGGTATTATGGTTGATTTTTTTGATAGTTATATTTCTGGTGATCCTATTGACATTTCTAAGTTACTTGCAGAAGTTGATTTACCAGTAAGAATTAAGAATATATTGATTAGTGATAAGTTTTATAATGAAGAATCTTTTTTTAAAGCAGTTGATAAATTAGTATTAGAACACACTAGTAATTATTTATTTCCTAATAGTTTAATTTCATTTTATCCACAAGTTAGGGAATATAATGCTTCACGTGATTTAGTATGTAATTTATCAGGTGCAAGAATAAAAAAAGGTAGTTTTTACTATACATACCATCCTTTTATGGAAGATTTAACTACTGGTAAAGTATACACTATTAGAAGGAATATTAAGGCTGAACTTGGTTACATAGATTATTTTCCACAAGATTTAGCTACATATGAAGATTGGTATTATAAAGTTAAAAATGCTTATTATGTTAATGATGAAAGAATAGATTTTTATAGTTTGAGTTGCGAATGTGGTGAAGATTGTCTAGAGCCATATTTGTTGGGAAAAAGTAAGAGAAGAAAGAAGTGATATTATGATTTATTTAGATTATAGTGCTACAACACCAGCTAATCGTGATGTTGTTGATACTTTTTCTAAGGTTAGTTTAGAATATATTGGTAATCCTAATTCTTTACATAAGTTGGGAGTAGAAGCTAAAAAGTTAATGGATGCTGCTACTAAACAAGTTGCTGAATTATTAGGTGTTAAGGAAAATGAAGTAATATTTACTAGTGGTGCCAGTGAAGCTAATAATTTAGCTATTATGGGTGTAGTAGCTAAATATCCTAATCGTGGTAAACATATTATTACTACTAAGTTGGAACATTCTAGTATTTTAGAATGTGTAAATTATTTAGAAAGTATTGGTTATATTGTTGATTACGTAAATGTTAATGAAAATGGTATGATTGACATACAACACTTTAAAAGTTTACTTACTAAGGAGACAGTTTTAGTCACTATTCATCATGTAAATAGCGAAGTTGGATTTTGTCAAAACGTAAATGAAATAGGTAATATTTTAAAAGATTATCCAACTACTATATTTCATGTAGATGGAACCCAAGCAGTTGGCAAGATTCAAGTTTCATTAAATAATATAGATTTATATAGTTTTAGTAGTCATAAATTCTTTGGTTTAAAAGGTGTTGGTTGTTTAATTAAAAAAAATAATATTGAGATTGAATCAATGATACATGGTGGAAAAAGTCAAACTAATTATAGAAGTGGAACACCTGCTTTACCATTGATAGTTAGTACTGCTAAGGCATTAAGACTTGCTTTAAATGATTTAGATAAAAAATATAATTATGTTAAGGAGCTTAGTGATTATTTAAAGAAAGAAGTAAGTAAGATAGATGGTGTAGTTATTAATAGTAATGAAAACTGTATTCCACATATTGTTAATATGAGTGTTCTTGGTATTAAACCTGAAACTATGCTTCATGCATTAGAAGAGAAAGATATTTATATTTCTACTAAAACTGCATGTTCTAAAGATAATAGTAATTCACTTACTTTAACTACTATTGGAAAAGATGATAGTATTAGTGGACATTCTATTAGAATAAGTGTTAGTCACTTAACTACCAAAGAAGAAATCCACATTTTTGTGGAAAACTTAAAAAATTGTATTCAAAAATTAAAATTTTAAAAAATGTATAAAAATAGAAAGAGTGGGAATGATAATGGAGAGAGTAGTATTAATTAAATATGGAGAACTTACTACTAAAAAAGGAAATCGTAAATTCTTTATTAATACTTTATATCAAAATATTAAAAAGAAATTAGATGGACTTGAGGTTAAGATAAGTCGTGATATTTCGAGAATGTATATTGAGTTTTCAGATGATGAAATTGATTTAGTTTTAAAAAAATTAAACCAAGTATTTGGTGTTCATTCTTATCAAGTTGCTTATAAGATAGAAACTGATTTAGATTCTATTAAAAATTTAGCAGTCGAGGTTATGAAAGAAAAAACTGGCACTTTTAAAGTAGAAACTAGACGTGCTAATAAGAATTTTCCAATTCAAAGTACTGAGTTTAGTAGACAACTTGGTGGTTTAATTTTAAAAAATAATTCTAATTTAAAAGTAGATGTCCATAATCCAGATACTACTTTAACAGTGGAAATTCTTGATCGTTATACATATTTATATACAGATATATATTATGGTCTTGGTGGATATCCTGTTGGAGTTCAAGCTAAGGGAATGCTTATGCTTAGCGGTGGGATTGATTCACCTGTTGCTGGATATTTAACTTTAAAACGTGGTGTTAAAATAGAAGCTGTTTATTTTGAAGCTATACCACATACTAGTTTAGAAGCTAGAAATAAAGTAATTGAACTATCTCGTAAGTTATGTAAGTATGCGGATACGATAAAACTACATATAGTACCATTTACTAATATTCAAGAAGCTATTTATAAAGAATGTAATCCTGAGTACTGTATTACTATTATGCGTAGAATGATGTATCGTATAATGGAAAGATTAGCTAAAAGAAATAAAGGATTGGTTATAGTAAATGGTGAATCTATTGGACAAGTAGCTAGTCAAACATTAACTAGTATGAGTGTTATTAATTCAGTTACTAATATGCCAGTTATTCGTCCTGTAGCTTGCTTAGATAAGTTAGAAATTATAGACATAGCTAAAAAAATTGATACTTATGATATTAGTATTTTACCTTTTGAGGATTGTTGTACAGTATTTGTACCTAAACATCCAGTTATTAATCCTAATATAAATGAGTGTTTAATAAACGAAGAAAAATTTGATTATGAAACTATGATTCAAGATACAATTAATAATATTAATACTATAGTTATACGTGAAGAAGTAGAGAAAAAATTTAGTAATTTACTTTAATAAAAATTAGTAAAAATTACCATGGGAATTGATGTATGAAATTAGTTCATTTGCGACATTCTATTAATGTATAGGAGGTGAAACAAATGAACAACAATTCAAATAGCAACAACAATTCAATGAAAATGAGAGTACCAGGAGCTAAACAAGCTATCGATAAAATGAAATACGAAATCGCTAACGAATTCGGTGTATCTTTAGGTGCTGATACTACTTCTCGTGCTAATGGTAGCGTTGGTGGTGAAATCACTAGACGTTTAGTTCAATCAGGAATGAACAACCTTAGCGGAAATTACCAAAGTAAATAATAATATTTAATATATTATGTTTCTTAAATAAGATAGGTCTCCTATCTTATTTTTGTTTATATATATATATTAATTTTTTCTTTTGTTTCTTTAGGTTTTGTTGTATAATATTAGCAGAGAAAGAAGGAGAAAATTATGAAAATTATGGCAATTAATGCTGGTAGTAGTTCATTAAAGTTTAGTTTATTTGAAATGAATACTAAAGAATGTATTGCTTCTGGTTATTTTGAAAGAGTAGGATTAGATGGAAGTTTTTATACTATTAAGTATAATGGTGAAAAGATTCGTGAAGAAGTAGCTATGCCTAATCATACTGTAGCGGTTGAGGTATTATTAGATCGTTTAGTTTCTATTGGTATTATCAGTGATTTATCTGAAATTGAAGGTATTGGACATCGTTTAGTACATGGTGCTGATAAATATAATACTAGTGTAGTTATTACTGATGAAGTAGTAGAAGATTTAAGAAAGTTTTCAGAACTTGCACCACTTCATAATCCAGCTAACATTTTGGGAATCGAAGCTGTTAAAAAAGCTCTTCCTAATGTACCTATGGTAGGAGTATTTGATACTGCATTCCATCAAACTATGGATAAAATTCAATATATTTATCCTGTACCTTATGAATGGTATACAAAATATGGTGTTAGAAAATATGGTTTCCATGGAACTAGTCATTGCTATATTAGTAAACAAATTCCTAGAATTTTAGGAAAAGATGAATATAAAGCTATTATATGTCATTTAGGTAGTGGTGGAAGTATTTCTGCTGTTAAGAATGGTAAGTGTGTAGATACTACTATGGGATTTACTCCACTTGCAGGTATTATGATGGGAACTAGAAGTGGTGATATTGATCCATCTATTATTCCATTTATAATGAGTAAAGAGAATAAGTCTGTAGAAGAAGTTGTTAATGACTTAAATAAGAAATCAGGATTCTTAGGTATGAGTCAAGTATCTAGTGATTGTCGTGATATTGAAGATGGTATGGCAGCTGGGAATGAATTATGCGATTTAGCATTTGAAAAATATATGCAATGCGTAGTTAATTATATAGCTTCTTATTACGTACTTTTAGGCGGATGTGACATTATTTGTTTCACTGCTGGACTTGGTGAAAATGGACCTAAGGTTAGAGCTAGAATTATGGAAAAACTTGCATGTCTTGGTGTTAAAATTGATTTAGAAAATAATAACACACGTGGTAAAGAAATTAGGGTTAGTACTGAAGATTCTAGTATCGCATGTTATGTTGTTCCAACTGATGAAGAATTAATGATTGCTGAAGATACTTTATCTCTAATTGGAGAATAGATAGGGGAAATTTTATGTTTCGAAAAATTTTTAAAACAATTAAAAAGTACGATAATATAGTTGTTGCGCGTCATATTGGAGTTGATCCTGATGCAATGGCTAGTCAAATTGGATTAAGAGATGCCATTTTAAATACTTTTCCAAAGAAAAAGGTTTATGCTGTTGGTACAGGTGGATCTAAATTTTCGTACCTAGGTAAACTAGATCATTATGATGGTGATGGTAGTAATACCTTATTAATTGTTTTAGATACTCCTGATAAAAGAAGAGTTGACTGTGGAGATGTAGATAATTTTGAATGTAAGATTAAAATTGATCATCATCCATTCGTTGAAAAGTTTTGTGATATTGAACTGATTGATGATAAAAATTCTTCTACCTGTCAGTTAATTATGGAAATGATTTATAAGACTAGACTTAAAGCTAATAAAGAAATAATGGAAAAATTATACTTAGGGCTTGTCTCTGATACAAATCGCTTTATGTTTAGTAATACAACATCTAAAACATTTAGTGTTGTTAGTAAGGTAATAGATGATTATAAGTTAGAGATATTTGATTTACATGCTGATTTATATATGAGACCACTTAATGAAGTTAGACTTCAAGGTTATATTGGGCAGAACATGAAAGTTACTGATAATGGTGTAGGTTATATTAAAATAACTGATGATATTTTGACTAAGTTTGGTGCTGATGTAGCTAGTGGTGGTAATATGATTAATAATTTTAATTATATTGAAGAAATATTAGTTTGGTTAGCTATTACTGAAGATAAGAAAAATAATATTATTAAAATAAATATTCGTAGTCGTGGACCTGTTATTAATAGTATTGCTGAAAGATATAATGGCGGTGGTCATAAACTTGCTAGTGGTGCTAAGGTTTCAACTATGGAAGAAGTTGATTGTTTAATTCAAGATTTAGATGATGCTTGTTCTAAATATATTGAGGCTATGGAATAGGTGGTGAAAATATGAAAATTACGGATGTTAGTTTAACAGTTCAAGCGGTAAGACGTAGTCAATATCCTGATGTTGATCTTCCTGAATTTATGTTAGTAGGTAGAAGTAATGTTGGTAAAAGTAGTTTTATTAATACATTAGTTAATAGAAAGAATCTTGCTTATACTTCAGGTAAACCTGGTAAGACTCAAACTTTAAACTTCTATTTAGTAAATGAAAATTTCTATTTAGTTGATGTGCCTGGTTATGGTTATGCTTCTGTTAATAAGAAGACACAAGAAAAATTCGGTAAGATGATTGAAGAATATCTTGAAAAAAGAGATGAATTAATCAGGGTATTTATGCTTGTTGATTTTCGTCATAAGCCAACTGAAGATGATAAGTTAATGTATAATTTTTTAAAGTACTATAATATTCCAGTTACAGTTGTAGCTACTAAAGTAGATAAAGTTGGTTCTAGTAAAATAGAAAAAAATAAGAAGATTATTTTAGATACTTTAGACTTGGTAGTTGGTGATGATTTAGTATTATTCTCTAGTGTCAATAAATTAGGTAGAGAAGATATCTTAAAGAAAATTGAAGAATTAGTAATAGAAACAATATAAAGAGAATCAAATGATTCTCTTTTTTGTTTCTTATTTTTAGTTTTTACATAATTTATTATAGGGTGATATCTTGAAGGTTGATTTTATAAATGAGGATAATTTTATAATATATTTTTTAACACATGATGAGTTTAGAACTGAAGATGAAATGAAAATATTTTTTAAACTTTTAAATAGTGAGTTAAAAACTAAATGTAACTATGAGTTTCATGGATTTTATGAAGTTAAAATATATTGTTGTGAGGGATTATATATTTTAGAATTTAACTGTATTGATGATTATGGTAGAACAGATTTTGATATTACGATGTTACTTAATACTGTTATATTATTTAAGTTTTTTGATGAGGATATTTTTAAAGGGGAAAAGATTTATTATAAAGGGGATTTTTATGTAGAGGTTGTTCATATGATAGATGATATTCATTTGTTTGAATATGGTGATGTTATTTATGGGAAATATGTTGAAGAAGTATTAAATAATGGGATATTAGTTTCTATTTGATTTAATTATTTTAGCTGGTATTCCAACAGCTGTTGTATTACTTTCTATATCTTTTAAAACAACAGCATTGGCACCAATTTTTACATTATCTCCAATGTTAATATTACCTAATATTTTGGCACTACTTCCAATAAAAACATTATTACCTATGGTAGGGTGACGTTTTCCTTTCTCTTTACCGGTTCCTCCTAGTGTAACACCATGAAACATAGTTACATTATTTCCAATAATAGCAGTTTCGCCGATTACTACACCTTGACCATGATCAATAAAAAGATTTTTTCCTATTGTAGCACCAGGATGGATTTCAATACCGGTTTTTCTTTTAGCTTTTTCTGATATATATCTGGCTATTAGAAAAAGTTTTTTTGTGTAGAAAAATTTTGAGATTTTATGATAAATTTGGGCTTTAAAACTAGGGTATAAAAACACTTCTAAAACAGAATGAATGGCAGGATCATTCATTTTTATAGTTTTAATTTGTTCTAATATAAAATTCATAACATCACCTATTATAATTTATGAATTTATAATTTTTATGAATGTTTTATAACACAAAAAAACTAATGAATTTCATTAGCTTTAGTTAAATACTCTATTTATTACTTCAGGATAGTTAGTTAATATTCCTAGCCTAGTTAATACATTTTGTGAGTGTGGTGTTGATTTTTCACCTACATAATGGTTATATAGGAAAGAAATATAATAATCTGAATTTACATATAAAATTACTTCTTTATTTTCTTTTAATAATATATCAATAATTGTATCATTGAAAGAAGGCATTGTCATTATGTAGTAGTTTACGTCAATAAAGTTTAAATCACGGTTTGTGATGACAAAACCAATTCTATGATCTTTTATTTTGTCTTTTAATACTGTTGCGATACTTTGATTAATAGTGTGTAGATGAATACTTAGATTGGGATATTTATCTATTGCTTCTTTAATTTTATTAACATATAGGTTTATTCTTCGTGATATATCCTGAATGTTTTCATCTGTTAACTGACCTGTTCGGAATGGGGCGATGTTTACATATATATCTTTTTGTAGGTTTCTTTCATTTAAATTTTTTAATGTATTTTCAAATAATTCAACCTCATAATTATTTAATTCTTTTAGATTACTATTTTCTATTGTGTTGATGTTGGCATCGATACTAGTATATATATTGTATGTTACAACTCTATCATCTTTTGTTAGTGCGATATTTAAAGCCATAGAGTCGATATAATCTTTTTCAATTACATTATTCCAAAAATCATAAGTGTTTAAAGCGTCTGTTTGTTGAGCTATTATTCTCATATAATCACCATTATATTTTATGTTTTTTAATTATTTTTTTTACTTTTTTTACAAACCTTTGATTTAGACTGGAAAAATTATGTATTTTGTGTTAAAATAACCTCATCTTATATGGGAGGTGGAATTTATGAATTTACCAACTGTTGCGTTAGTAGGGAGACCTAATGTAGGAAAAAGTACTTTATTTAATAGATTGGTTGGAAGTAAAGTATCTATTATTGAGGATACTCCTGGTGTAACAAGAGATAGAATTTATAGTGAAGTTAGTTATAAAAATTATAGATTTCATTTAATAGATACTGGTGGGATTGATGTAAGTCAGGAACTGTTTAATGATGAAATTAAAGTACAAGCCGAGATAGCTATTGAAGAAGCTGATGTAGTAGTATTTATCGTAGATGGAAAAGAAGGTATTACTGAAAATGATAAAGTAGTTCGTGATATGCTTCGTAAAAGTGGTAAGAAGGTTATTGTTGCGATTAATAAAACTGATTCTAAAGATAGTTTTGAACATCAGTATGATTTTTATGAACTTGGTTTTGATTTATATGTTCCTATTAGTGCTGAACATAATACAGGTATTTATGAACTTTTGGATGAAATTACTAGTGATTTTCATCAGTATGAAAATGTTGTTGAAGATACAAGACTTAAATTTTCAGTAATAGGTAGACCTAATGTAGGTAAGAGTAGTTTAATTAATGCTTTACTTAATGAAGAGAGAGTTATTGTATCTAATAATGCAGGAACAACTCGTGATGCGATTGATACTGTTATGAAATATAATGGTGAAGAATTTGTTTTAATTGATACTGCTGGTATGAGAAAAAAGGGGAAAGTTTTTGAGTCAGTTGAAAAGTATAGTTTACTTCGTAGTTTAAAAGCTATTGATAGAAGTGATTTGTGTTTATTAGTTATTAATGCAGAGGAAGGTATTATAGAACATGATAAGCATATTGCTAGTTATGCTTTGGAAAAAGGTAAAGGTTTAATAATAGTTGTAAATAAATGGGATACTGTACAAAATGCTAATACTAAAGAATATGAAAAAATTGTTAGAAGTGAGTTCCAATTCTTAAGTTATGCACCTATTGTTTATCTATCTGCTTTAACTAAGAAACGTATTCATACTTTAATGCCTGAAGTGTTAAAAGTAGCTGAAAACATTAAACGTGAAGTTAAAACTAGTGTTTTAAATGAGGTTATTACTGATGCCTATACATTAAACTTACCTCCATCTTATAAAGGTAAAAGACTTAAAATATATTTTACTAATCAATCTGGTACTAAACCACCTAAATTTACATTCCATGTTAATAATAAGGGATTAGTACATTTCTCATATGAAAGATATTTAGAAAATAAATTAAGAGAAAACTTCGATTTTGAAGGAACGCCAATTATATTACAGTTTAAAAATAGAGGTGAGGAATAATGTTGGGTTTACAAGAGTATGCAATGGCTTTTAGAAATGGTTTAAATTATGTTTTATATGATAGTGAACAAGAAACAAGAGTAGAACCAGTTCTAGATGTAAAAAGTTTACAATCTATTGGTTATTATGATGGTTATCATTATGGTGAATATTTGGAAATATGTTCTCAAACAATGAGTATTAGTAATGAACAATTAATAGCTGAAATAGATAAACGCCATACTAGAGCTATTGATAAATATGGTGAACAGTTAGGTTTGGTTTCAACTGATAAGAATCAAATAAAATAATGTTAATTTACACATATTTACAAAAAAAACTAAAGATCATTTACAAAATATAGATAATTTAATTTATAATGTTCTTAAGTAGGTGATAACATGGGTTTAGGTTGGTTCTTAGATAGAAAAGATCCAAAAACAGAATTAGAGGGTTTAGATAGAGCTCAAAAAATTCTTGATGAGAGATATCAAAAGGGACAAGTTATGTCTTCTGTATATCAAAAACAATGTTTGGAATTTCAAAAACGTAGGGAAAAATACGAAAAGAAATCAAAAAAACAAGGTAAGTTATATGATTAACATAATAAAAATCTTTTACATATAATTATGTAGGAGGTTTTTTTATGTTTAATGATTCTTTTTTTAAAAAAGTGGAAGATAAATCAGGTGTAGATAAGAAGACAATTATATCTTTAGCTAATAAACTACAACATTCTAATATGAAAGATGAAAATGTTTTAAGAGATTTAGTTAAAGAAATAGGTCAGGTCGCTGGTAGGGATGTTAGTAAAGAAAAAGAGGATAAAATAGTTAATGCAATACTTAAAGATAATGTTCCTAAAGATCTTGATAAATTGATATAAATGTGTAGAGTGAAGTGTTTTATATATAGAGAAATAAATCTTTGATGAAATATATTAACAAAAAAATTTAAGAAAAGTGTATTATCGTTTGGTTGTACCTAATAATAAACATTAATAAAGAACTTAGGTTCTTTTTTTCTTGTCATAACTACTGATTTTCTACATATAGTTAAATGAAATAGAAAGTGAGTGTTAATATGGATAAAAAAGACATTATAAAAAATATTGCTCTTCGTACAGGTGGAGATATTTATCTTGGTGTAGTAGGTGCAGTTCGTACTGGTAAAAGTACTTTTATTAAAAAAGTTGTTGAGAATTTAATTGTTCCTAATATTGAAGATGAATATGAAAGAAAGAGAGCTTTAGATGAAGTTCCACAGAGTGCAGCGGGTAAAACTATTATGACTACTGAACCTAAGTTTGTTCCTAATACAGCTGCTAAAGTTAATATTGATGATTTTAGTTGTAATATTAGATTAATTGATTGTGTTGGTTACTTAATTGAAAATGCTAAGGGTGCTGAGGATGAGAATGGACCAAGGCTTGTAAAAACACCTTGGTATGATGATCCAATTGCTTTTAGTGAAGCTGCTGAAATCGGTACAGAAAAAGTAATTAAAGATCATTCTACGATTGGAATAGTTGTAACAACGGATGGAAGTATTGGCGAATTTAGTCGAAGCGATTATATAGAAGCTGAAACTAGAGTTATACGTGAACTCAAAGAACTTGGGAAACCATTTATAGTTGTTGTTAATTCAACTCATCCGATGGTACCTGAAACTGAAAAAATTTGTGAGAAGCTTAAAGAAGAGTATGATGTACCAGTTATTGCTATGAATGTTGATAATATGAATCAAAAAGATATGTATGATATTTTAAGAGAAGCTTTATATGAATTTCCAATTTTAGAAGTTAAGGTTAATATGCCAGAATGGATAGCTATTTTAAATCATAAGAATGAAATTAAAAAAAGTTATATTGATGCGATTAGAGAAAGCGTTGTTGAAATAGATAAATTAAGAGATGTTGAAAAAATTACGGAACATTTTATGGGTGTTGAGAATATTTCAAAAGCTTATTTATCGGATATTGATCCTTCTACAGGTGAAGTTACTATTAATTTAGAAGCACCAACTGAACTATACAATAAAGTATTAACTGATATTATTAAAATTGATGTTACTAATAAGGCTCAATTATTATCGTTATTTCAAGATTTTAACGAAGCTAAAAGGGAATATGATCAAATTAAATATGCACTTAAGATGGTTAAACAAACTGGATATGGTGTGGCTTCCCCAACACTTGATGATATGAAACTTGATACTCCAGAGATAACTAAACAGGGTCCTAGATATGGTGTTAAACTAAAAGCTACAGCGCCATCAATACATATGATTAGAGTTGATGTTAATTCAACATTTGAACCAATTATAGGTAGTGAAATGCAAAGTAAAGAATTAATTGACTATTTAATGAAAGACAAGGATAAAGATCCTAGTTGTATTTGGAAAAGTGAAATCTTTGGTAGAAGTTTAGATGTGATTGTTCAAGAGGGAATTCAATCTAAGATTAGTATGATGCCTGATAATATTAGGTTTAAACTTCAAAATACTTTAACTAAAATAGTTAATAAAGGTTCAAATAATATGATTGCATTTGTGTTATAAGAAGAGAAATCTTCTTTTTTCTTTGGTTTTATGTTATTATATTGGTGGTGGTTTTATGGATTTATTAAATAGTAAATATATTATAGTTGAAGTTATTCCAACTTCTACTAAGAGAGAGAATGGAGTAATAGTTCAGTTATCTGCTTTAAAATTAGATGGTATTAAATTAGTTGATAGATTTGATTATCGTATTGATGAAGATAAAGTACCACTTTCTGATTTTATAGATATGTGTAGTTACGATAAGGAAAGTTTTACATATTTAGATACTACTGATGAAATTTTAGATAAGTTTAAAGAGTTTGTTGATGACTTACCTATATTAATTATTGACAATATATATACTAGAAATTATTTAGATGGTATATCTGATAAAATGGAGTCAGTTTTCTCATATTTAAATATAGAAAATAGTGATGATGCGATTGAAAAAATGATTTCTAAGTATCATTTAGAACCAAGCAATTATATTGTTGACTTATTATATGAGGCAATTATTCATGAAAAAGGCTAAAAAATAGTCTTTTTATTATTTTTTTTAGTAAAATTTCAGTCAAATTGGTTGATTTTATAATTATTTCATGCTATTCTTTAAATGTAAGCATAGTATGTGCTTAAATAGAAAATATGGAGGTTATTTTAACATGAAAAAAGCAGAATTAGTAGAAGCAGTAGCAGCTAAAGCAGGATTAACTAAAGCAGATGCAGATCGTGCTATCAAAGCTATGTGTGAAGAAATTCAAGGAGTATTAGCAAAAGGAGATAAAATCACTCTTCCTGGGTTTGGAACTTTCTCAGTAAGCAAGAGAGCTGCTCGTGAAGGACGTAATCCACAAACTGGTGCTACAGTTAAAATTGCTGCAAGTAAATCAGCTAGATTTAAACAAAGTTCAGCTCTTAAAGCAGCTCTTAACTAATATATAGATAAGCAGTATTAAAGAATGATTTATTTCATTCTTTTCTTTTTGGAAAAGGAGTTATTATGAAGAAGTTATTGATTTTACTTGTAGTTATTTTGGGTTTGTGTGGATGTAATGATAATAATACTATAGATATTGGTATTAAAAATATTTC
The DNA here is from genome assembly GCA_045595895.1 of Candidatus Scybalousia sp. Taxonomy (GTDB): domain Bacteria; phylum Bacillota_I; class Bacilli_A; order RF39; family UBA660; genus Alloscybalousia. Next base: position 44,745 of record JAZOBJ010000013.1, read on the forward strand.
TACTCAATCTGTTTTTTCTGAGGTAGATAATAAAGAAACTTATATTATTGATGTTAGAGAAGAACATGAATATCTATCTGGACATATTAAGAATAGTTATAATGTACCATATTCTAATTTTAATTTAATTAGTGAGATAGGTATTTCTTTTGATAGTAAAATAGTAGTTTACTGTCAGAGTGGTAATAGAAGTGGTATGGCAGCTAGACAATTACTTGAGATGGGTTATACAAATGTTTACGATATGGGTGGAATTAATTCTTGGAATTATGAACTAGTAAAAGAGTAAATATGTTATAATAAAGTTAGGTGAAAAATATGCTTAAAACAGCTTTAAAACTTATAAAAACAATTGAAGATAATGGATATCAAGCATATATCGTTGGTGGTTTTGTGCGTGATAAAGTATTGGGTATTACGTCTAATGATATTGATATCTGTACTAATGCTAAACCTAGTGATATAAGAAATATTTTTCCTGCTTCATGTCTCCCTAATGAAGATTATGGTTCAGTTACAGTAGTAGTTAAGAATATAAGATTTGAAATTACTACTTTTAGAAAGGAAATTAAATATTTAAATAATCGTAAGCCTGTTGAATTTGAGTATATTGATGATTTATTACAGGATTTAATGAGAAGAGATTTTAAAATTAATACTCTTTGTATGGATAAAGATGGTAATATTATTGATTTATTAAATGGTGATAAAGATATAAAATCTCGTGAAATAACTACAGTAGGGGATAGTTATTTAAAATTTTCAGAAGATGCATTGCGTATTTTAAGAGCAGTTAGATTTGCAACTATACTTGATTTCAGACTTAGTAGTGATATTAAAGAAGCTATAATTAATGCTAAAAAATATTTAAAAAGTTTATCTTATGAAAGAAAAAGAGAAGAACTTAATAAAATATTTGCGAGTAAGCATGTAAAGTATGGTGTTAAACTACTTTTAGAACTTGCTCTCGATAAAGAGTTAGAACTTGATAATTTAAGAAATATTAAGTGTTTTGATGATTTAATGGGTATTTGGGCTCAACTTCATGTAGATAATATTTATCCTTTCTCTAAGAATGAAAAACAACTTATGAATGATATAAGAGATGTTTTAGAACTTGATAATTTGGATCCTTTAGTATTATATCGTTATGGTTTATATGTCAATAGTATTGCGGCTGATTCTAAGGGTATAGATAGAAAAGTTATTACAAAAAAATATAATGAACTTCCTATTAAATCTCGTAATGAGATTTTAATTGATGGTAGTGAAATTATGACTTTACTTGGAACTAAACCGGGTAAATATTTAAGAAATATTATTAATAGTATAGAAGAAGAAGTAGTAAGAGGGAATCTTTCTAATAATAGGGAAGAACTTGTTAATTATGTTTTAAATTATGGAAGTACACAGAATTAGTGTACTTTTCTTAGTTTTTTGGTATAATATTTTGTAATTAGAGAGGTGATACTATGAAAAGCAGTAAGTTAGTTAGTTTACTTAAAAAAGGAAATTTTGTAGTACCTTTATATTTGTTTCAATTAAGAGATAAATTTAATATTAATTTCAAAGAGTTTATCTTTTTAGTGTATTTGACTAATTTGGGTGATAAAGTTATTTTTAATCCTAACTCTTTATCTAATGATTTAAATTTATCTTTACAAGATGTATTATCATATGTTGATACTTTAACAGATAAGGGTTATATTAGTATTGAGGTTATTAAGAATGATAAGAATGTGATGGAAGAATATATAGTTTTAGATTTATTTTATGAAAAACTTACTAATATTATGATTGATGGTATTAATCAGGAAAAGATAGAGGAAGAGAAGAATAGTAATGTATTTGAAGTAATAGAAAAAGAGTTTGCTAGACCTCTTACTTCTATAGAATACGAGATTATTAGTGCTTGGATAGAGGATGGAGTATCAGAAGAACTTATTTTAGAAGCTATTAAAGAGGCTGTGTTTAGTGGAGTATGTAATTTAAGATATATAGATAAGATTTTATATGAATGGGGTAAAAAAGGCATTAAAACGGCTCGGGATGTAGAAAAGAATCGTGTTGATTTCAAAGAAAAACAGGAAAAGAAAGAGAAATTGGAGTTGTTTGAATATGACTGGTTTGAGGATGGAGAAGACGAAGAAGATTGATTTAATTGAATCATATTTAGATGAGTTATTTCCTAATCCTAGGTGTGAACTTAATTATATGAAGGATTATGAGTTGTTGATAGCTGTTGTACTAAGTGCTCAAACAACTGATAAAAGTGTTAATTTAGTTACTAAGGTATTATTTGATAAATATAAAACTTTAGAAGAATTAAAAGATGCTAAATTGAAAGATATTATTGATATTATTAGATCAATTGGTACTTATAACAGAAAGGCTGTTTATGTACTAGAGATAGCTAAAATTTTATATAATGAGTATGATGGTATAGTACCTAATGATCGTAAATTATTAGAGGATATGCCTGGTGTTGGTAGAAAGGTTGCTAATGTTGTTCTTAGTGAATGGTTTCATGAAGATTGTATAGCAGTTGATACCCATGTTGATAGGGTTAGTAAGAGACTTGGTTTAGCTAATAATGGTGATTCTGTTTTAGAGGTAGAAAAGAAACTACAAAAATATTATTTGAAAGAAAACTGGGGTAAACGTCATTTGCAAATGGTTTTATTTGGTAGGTATTACTGTAAAAGTAGTAAACCTATGTGTTCTTTGTGTAAATTAAAAAAAATATGTAAGAAAAAAGATTAGCATTTGCTAATCTTTATTTGTTTTTCTTTTTTAATAAGTCTCTTATTTCTTCTAGTAGTAATACTTCATCACTTTTAACCGCAGCTGCTTCTTCAATTACTTCTTCTTTTTTCTTAGCTTTAGCTGTTAAAGTATTTATTACTTTTACGAACATGAATACGCAGAATGCTACTATTAAGAAGTTAATAACATTTTGGATGAAATTACCATAAAGAATTGTTGAATCTTTAATAGTTGCGTGTAATCCTGTAAAATTAATACCTCCAAGGACAATTCCAATAAGCGGCATTAAGATATCTTCTACTAGTGATTTAACAATACTAGTAAAAGCCGAACCAACAATCATACCAACAGCTAAATCTACAACACTTCCACGTGAAATAAATTCTTTAAATTCATTAATTACCTTTTTCATAAGTTTACCTCCTTGTCTTAATTATAACGTTTTTAGTTGATTTGGACAAGTTATATTGTTTATTTAATCACATATAATTTAGTGGTGATAATATGCCTTACTTAATTACGTTCTTAGCTGGGTGTAGTACTTTAATTGGTTTTTTATTTGTATATTTTAAAAATGATTCTAATAAAGTTTTAGTTTCTTCTTTATCTTTTGCGAGTGGTGTTATGTTTTTAATATCTATTACTGATTTAATTCCATCATCATTTTCATCTATTAATGAGGTTTATTATGTAATACCGGCTTTTTTGATATGTAGTATTTTTGTGATAGTTGGTGTAGTTTTTTCTATGATGATTGATAAGTATTTACCAGATAATAATTATCATGATGGATATCTTTATCGGGTTGGGATGATATCTATGATAGCCATTATTTTTCATAATGTTCCTGAGGGAATAGCAACTTTTTTAACATCTAATCATGATTTGAAACTTGGTATAACTTTGGCTATTGCGTTAGCACTTCATAATATACCAGAAGGTATAAGTGTTGCTGTTCCTATTTATTATAGTACTGGTAGTCGTTTAAAGGCATTTTTATATACATTTGTTTCTGGTATGAGTGAATTTCTTGGGGCTATATTTGCATCTATTTTTTTAGTAGGATTTAGTAATGATTTTTTTATGGGATGTTTATATGCTGTGATTGCTGGTATTATGATGCATATTTCTATTTTTGAGTTGTTACCATCTAGTTTTAAGTATAATAAACCTTTGCGTACTATTTTATCTTTTATAATTGGATTGCTTTTTATGTATATTAGTGGAGTTTTATTACATTAAAAAAAGAGATTTTTAAAATCTCTTTTATTGTATTGGTTGATCACTTGGTGTAGGTTCTGGTGTTGGAATAGGAGGTGACGGTGGCGTTGGAGTTGGTGTTGGGGTTGGAGTAGGAACTGGTATAGCGTTTGGATCATTATATACAAAGTTATATATAGCTGGATCACTTTGATTTCCACTATAATTTTGATATGTTGTTACTACTTTATATGTTCCTGAAATATTTGAAGTTGCTTCAATTGAATATGAATTTTCAGTAGTAAAGTCTAATAATACATCACCATAGTATACATTATAACCAAATGCTCCTAATGATTCATTTTCTAATGGTGTATTTAATAGTGACCAACTAATATTTATACGTTGAGTATTTTCATCGTAACTTACTCTTAAGTTATTTACTGTTTGTAGTTTATCATATTTTGTTGATGTTTCGGTTGGTTCATCACCATTTTTGAAGTATTCACATGTAATTTGATCTTCAGGGGTATTAGCACTTGGTAATGCTGGTGGCCAACTTCCAACTTCTACACATTTTTCTACAACACTAGTTGGTTGTTCAAAAGTTTTTCCTGTATTTTTATTGAATATAGCATTTCCTAATGCTTTGTATAATTTACCTCTTTCGATAACAGCAGGAGTTTGTTTTAAGTGATATTTACTATCTGGTTTTTGATATCCATACCACATTGACATTGCATATTCTGGGTCGTAACCAACAATCCATACATCATTTACTGCACTACTTGATAGTTTTTTTTGTTTCTTTGTAGCATTATCAAAGTTTGTTGTACCAGTTTTTGCTGCTAATGTTACACCTTTAATTTTAGCACCGTTACTTAATCCGTCTTCTACAGCTGTTACTAACATGCTACTAATCATGAATGCTGTTGCTTCACTCATAGCCTTTGTTTCTTTTGGTTTAATAATTTTAACATCGTTATTTTCTCTAAATACGATTTTGTTAATAGTTAGTGGTTCAATATATGTACCACCATTTGCGAATGCGGCGTATGCAGCGGCCATTTGTAATGATGTGATACCATCTATTGCACCTAAGGAACTCGATTCATATAATTGACCATTAATTGTTTCTGGCGTTAATCCTAAATTAGATGCAAACTCATATATTTTTTTATTTCCAACTTTTTCTTGAACTGATTGAAATGCTTTTAATGCAGGTATATTTCTTGATTGGGCTAGGGCATACCTCATACTCATTTGACCCTTGAATTTCCTATCAGAGTTATTAATTGACTGTCCTGTTGAGTATTTCCATGGTTCATCAATTATTTGTTCGTATGTTGACCAATTTAAGTATTCAATAGCTGGTGCATAATCGAATATTGGTTTAGCAGTTGAACCTATTTGGTTAGTTTCTTGGACTGCAAAATTCCAATCACCACGCATCATATCACGTGCACCACCAACTGCTACAATTTTTCCAGTTGATACTTCTACTACTGCTACACCACTTTGTACTTTATCATCTACCCATTTGTAACTAGAATTACCATTAAATACATTATCAATACCTTCTTGTCTTTTACTATCCATGTTAGTATATACTAAAACTGATGTGTTTTTTGGATTTATTTTATGTTTATCCCATAATTCTTTAATAACAGTATCTATATAAGATTCATAATATTGGGTTCTCTTTTTACCTGCAAGTAAACTATCAACTGTTATTTTACTTGCATTTTTTGCTTCTTCTTTAGTAATGTATCCATGCTTTACCATTAAATTTAAAACAGTGTCTCTTCTATCTTCAGCAGCTTTTGGGTGCTTATAAGGGTTATAGGCAGTTGGATTATTGAATATTCCTACTAGTAATGCTGCTTCTGATAAATTTAAATTACTTACGCTTTTTCCAAAATATGTTTGTGACGCTTGTTCAACACCCCAGGCATTATTTCCTAAGTCGTGATTATTTACATAATATTCAATAATTTTCTCTTTCGAAAAATTCTTTTCTAGTTTAAATACTGCTAAATAAATATCTTCAAATTTACGTATAATTCCATCAATACCAGATACTCTTTGTCTATGTGGATCAGTATAATTATTTGTAATTACTTGCATTGATAGGGTAGAGGCTCCACCGGCATCACGATTACCTAAAAGTTGTCCGATACTTGCTTTAATAAAACGTGGTGCATCTATGCCATTGTGTTGAAAAAATCTTGAGTCTTCTGTTGCAATTAATGCATCAATAAATACTTCAGGTAAATCATCATATCTAACGTTTTCTCTTAATTGAGATCCGACACGTGTAAATTCTTGACCATCTTTATCATAGAAAATACTAGCTTCCGATTTATTTAATAGAGTAATATCAAATTCTGGAGCATTAACTACTATGTAACCTATAAAGGCACTTATTGCTAAACATATTAATATTGCTATAGTGAAAAAAATAATTAGTAAAATGTTTAATACTCTTCTTCTTTTTGGTTTAGATTTAATTTTATCTAATATTCTTGCTAGACCTAATATTAATAATACACCAACTAATAAAACTATAGTTAAGTCCATACCAAAACTTATATAACTAAAAATTAAAATTGTTAATAAAATTATTCCTATTATAATCATAGGTGTTTCGATTTTTATTTTTTTTCTATTTGAATTGGTTGTTTTTCTATATTTTCTTGCCATTATAGCACCTCCGTATATTGTTTTATTATTTCTAAATAATCAAGTCTTGGGATATATTTTTCTTTTATCTCATGACCTTTTTCCATAAAGTATTCATATGGTATTGATTTTCTGTTACTGTTATCAATATATGTGAAAAAATCATTTGCAAATAATAAAAATGTTTTATTATGTTCTATAAATCTAATAATTAGAAAACATATTCCTCCATTTTCTAAGACGTTTTTTAAATGATTTATTTGATGTTTATGGATATTTTCTAATGGGAAACAATTTTTGTTGTTAGTTTCTTTTGCTTCAAAATCAATATATTTACCATTATATAAACCATTATAATCAGTGGTAGATGGTGATTCAAAATAAGCTTCTTTAATAGTTATTTTTCCTACTTTATTTGTTTTGGTAGGGTAATCTACTTTTGTTATCTTAATTGGTGTTGGTTTCTTATAGATAAAGGCTTGTTTAGTATCAATATAATATTGGTTTGATATGTTAATATCATTTTCTAGATTCATACCACGATTATTATGGAATACTTGTTTTTTATTTAGTATTTCCTTTAAGGGATTAATTTTATTATATTCCATCTAATCACCTATATTGTATTATACTATATTGTGGTATTTTTTCCAACTTTTTTATGATGTGTTTTTGTGAAAAATTATCTAGTTTTGTCGAATTTGTGATTTTTATAACTTGTCGTTTTATAATATATTTGTTGGGAGGCACTATGAATTATTTACATGTTATTGAATTATTGAATAAGATGGATGGTAAGTTGGTACAGGTAAAACTTAGTACGTATACTAATTATTATTACAAAAATAGGATATAATTAAATAAAGGATGTTTGTAATTACTGATGTTTGAAAATGGTTATATGTAGTTAATTTATATGTTGATAGTTATTTGATTGAGAAGTGTTACTTTTAATTGACATTTAGGTTGATTTTTGTGATAATAATAGCGTAAGGGATTGGTGATAGTATGCAAGGAAAAATTACGTTAACAGCTCAAGATATTCTTGAGAAGGAATTTAAAATTGATACAAGAGGGTATCGTTTAAAAGAGGTTGACCAATTTTTAGATGAGATTATTGGTGACTATGAACAATTCTATGAAATTATTAAAAGTTTAGAAAATGAAAAGCAAGAATATTTGAAAGAAATTACTAATTTAAAACAAGAACTTCGTAATGTCAAAATGAGTATTGATATTGCTAAAGGTAGTGAAAAAGAAGTTACTAATATGGATATTCTTCGTCGCGTTTCTAATTTAGAAAAAATTGTTTATGGTAAAGATGAAAAAGTAGAGGAATAATAATACTTTGACAAACGCTATATTTTTATAATATAGAGGAAAGTCCATGCTCACACAGTCTGTGATGATTGTAGTGTTCGTGCTAAGGGAAAAAATAACCTTAGGTAGTTTAAACTAACGGCGACGATTTTTCCTAAGTCATAAGATATGGAAATAGTAGTTGTAAAGTGCCACAGTGACGATATTTTTTCGAAAGGAAAAAGTGAAACGTGGTAAACCCCGCGAGTGAGAAACCCAAAATTTGGTAGGGGAGCTCTGATGGAGAAAACGAACGAAGTCAGGGATCGAGTAATCGATAGATAAATGTTTGTCACCTAGTAATAGGTACAGAACATGGCTTATAAAGTATTTATTATTTATTGTTAGAAGGTGTAAACTTGAAAGAAATAGGAGAATTTCTAAAGTCTGCACGTATTAGTAATGGTGTTAGTCTTGAAGAAGCTGCGGAAGATTTGAATTTTTCTGTTATTCAGCTTGAGAACATCGAAGGTGGAAATATACGTGCATTTAAGGATGTTTTTGCATTAAGAGAATTAGTTAAAGAATATGGTAAATATTTGGGTGTTAAAACAGATGAAATTATTGATGAATTTAATGATTTTATGTTTGAACATACTTCTAAAATTTCTCTTGATGATCTTTTAGAAGCAAGAAAGTTGGCTAAAGAAAAAGAGGAGGAAGAAAAACCAAAAGTAATTTCTCCTTATACCAATATTCATACCCCTAAGTTTAATTTAGAGCGATTTAAAAAAATGTTATTAATTTTGGCGGGTATAATTTTAGGAATTTTGGTATTTTGTTTTATTTGGATTAAAATTAATGATTCGAAGGGAAATGTTTCTTCTGAATTAATGAGAAGGAGTATGGAGGATGTTTATGAATGTACCTACTAAGTTAACAGTGTTAAGGATTATTTTGGCAATTGTTGTTTGTATTATATTATTATTTCCATTTGAAGCTGTAGGAATAGCTTTACCAACAATTCGAAATGGAATAGATTTTGATGTTAGGTATTTAGCTGCTGGGATTATTTTTGTTATAGCTAGTATAACTGATTTCTTGGATGGTTATTTAGCTAGAAAGAACAATCAAGTAACTGATCTTGGAAAAATGTTGGACGCTATAGCTGATAAGGTATTAACTAATCCAGTATTAATTATTTTTGCAGTAGATGGTGCGTTTAGTCCAATTGTTCCTGTAATTATAATTGTTCGTGATATTGTTGTTAATGCGATTAAGATGGAGGCTGCTTCTAAAGGTAAAGTTGTTGCTGCTATTTCTTCAGGAAAAGTAAAAACAGCAAGTTTGATGATAGGTATGATTTTGGTATTCTTTAATAATTTCCCATTTGTTTATCTTAATATTGATTTACATTACTTATTTATTTATTTTGCAACAATTATGTCATTGGTTTCTATGATTCAATATTATTCTTTAAATAAAAAATTATTTTCTACCAAAAATTAAAAATCGTATTATAGATTAGTTAAAAAAAGAAAATTCGTTAAAGGAATTTTCTTTTTTTATTATAAATATCTTCTTAAAAATAATAAAACATTTGTTTGAAAAAAGTATTGATTTTTTTTATAAAATAAGATATGATGTATTTGTAAGCCAAAATATTAGGAGGATTTATGACGAAAAATACTGAAAAAAATGAAGCTTTAGAAAAAGTTTTAAATGACATTGAAAAACAATTTGGAAAAGGTGCTATTATGAAACTAGGAGATAATAAGCATATGGAACTTGATGTTACTTCTAGTGGTAGTTTAACTTTAGATATAGCAATGGGTGTAGGTGGTTATCCTAAAGGTAGAATTATTGAAATATATGGTCCTGAATCAAGCGGTAAAACCACATTTGCTTTACATGCAATAGCTGAAGTTCAAAAACAAGGTGGTAGGGCTGCATTTATTGATGCTGAACATGCTCTTGATCCTGTTTATGCTAAAAATTTAGGTGTTGATATTAATGAATTATTACTTGCTCAACCTGATACTGGTGAACAGGCGTTAGAAATTTGTGAAGCGCTAGTTAGAAGTGAAGCTGTTAATATAGTAGTAATCGATTCAGTAGCTGCACTTGTTCCACAAGCTGAAATCGATGGTGAAATGGGTGATTCTCATGTAGGATTACAAGCTAGACTTATGAGTCAGGCTCTTCGTAAACTTTCAGGTACTATTAATAAAACAAAAACAACAGCTATTTTTATTAATCAATTAAGAGAAAAAGTTGGTGTTATGTTTGGTAATCCTGAAACTACTCCTGGTGGTAGAGCTTTAAAATTTTATTCAACAATTCGTTTAGATGTAAGGCGTAGTGAGGCTATAAAATTAGGGGACAGTATTATGGGTAATAAAACTACTGTTAAGGTTGTTAAAAACAAAGTTGCTCCTCCATTTAAATCTGCAGTTGTTGATATTATGTATGGTGAAGGTGTAAGCCGTGAAGGTGAAATTATTGACCTTGGCAGTGATTGTGGTGTTTTAGAGAAATCTGGTGCTTGGTATTCATATAAAGGTGAAAAAATTGGTCAAGGTAAAGAAAATGTTAAATTGTTTTTAAAGGATCATCATGATATTAGAAATGAAATAGAGAATCAAATTCGTGAGTATTATGGTATCAATAAGAAGAAAGAGGCTAAATAATAAGCTTCTTTTTTATATGTATTGTTGAAGGGACATTTTCCTTGACTTATTTTTTATTTAAATTTACAATAGAGGTAGATGTTATGATTAATTAATATAATTTAACATATATAGAATGGAGGAATGTTATGAACGATACAGTTATCTCCATTTTACTAGTCATTATTGGATTAATAGTTGGATTTGTTTTAAACGTTATATTAAATTCTTTGCGCGAATCCAATGCTAGCAGAAAAGTTGATGCTATAATAGAAAAAGCAAAGAAAGATGCTGAAAAAGCAAAAAGAGATTCTATTTTAGAAACTAAAGAAGAAATTCATAAATTAAAACTTGAATGTGATAAAGAAATTAAAGAAAAGAAAAGCGAATTGAAAGAGTCTGAAGAAAGACTTATTCAAAGAGAACAAAGTATGGATAAGCGTGATGAATTATATCAAAAACGTGAAGCTACTTTAGATGAAAGAGAAAATAAATTATTTGAAAAACAAAAAGATATCCAAAATGAACAAGTTAAAGTGGAAGAAATCAAACAACAACAACTAGATTTACTTCAGGAAATTTCAGGAATCAGCAAGGATAAAGCAAAAGAGATGGTTATGAGTAAAGTAAAAGAAGCAATGTCTATGGAAATTGCTGCTTATATCAAGGAAAGAGAAAATGAAGCAAAATTAGAGGTGGATAAGAAGGCTAAGGACTTACTTGTTTCTTCTATGCAAAAGTTTGCTGCAGATATTTCTAATGAGCAAACAGTAACAGTAGTTAATTTACCTAATGATGATTTAAAAGGTAGAATTATTGGTAGAGAAGGTAGAAATATTCGTACACTAGAAGCTATTACTGGGGTTGATTTAATTATTGATGATACACCAGAAGCTGTAGTTTTATCTAGTTTTGATCCTCTGAGAAGAGAAATAGCTAAGGTTACTCTTGATACTTTATTGAAAGATGGAAGAATTCATCCTACTCGTATTGAGGAAGTTTATGATAAAGTAAGTAAAGATATGAAAGCTAAAATAATAGAGTTTGGTAACAATGCTTTATTTGAATTAGGTCTTACAAAAGTTGATTCAGATTTAGTTGAAATTATTGGTAAACTTCACTTTAGAACAAGTTATGGGCAAAATGCACTTCAACATTCATTGGAGGTTGCTCATTTATCAGGGTTAATAGCTGGTGAATTAGGTGAAAATGTTACTCTTGCTCGTAGAGCTGGTTTACTTCATGATATTGGTAAAGCAATTGACCATGAAATTGAAGGAAGCCACGTTGAGATTGGTGTTGATTTAGCTAAAAAATTTAAAGAACCTGAAGTAGTTATTAATTCTATTGCTTCGCATCATGGAGATACTGATGCAACTAGTGTTATTTCTGTAATTGTAGCTATAGCTGATGCATTGTCTGCATCTCGTCCAGGTGCTCGTAATGATTCTTTAGAAAATTACATTAAACGTTTAGAACAGTTAGAAGCAATTGGAAATGATATTGAAGGTGTTGATAAAACTTATGCTGTTCAAGCTGGTCGTGAACTTAGAGTTGTAGTTAAACCTGAGGAAATTGATGATTTAACTGCTCATAAAGTTGCGCGTGATATTAAAGAAAAAATTGAGAATAATATGCAATATCCAGGAACAATTAAAATTACAGTTGTTCGTGAAACAAGAGCTCAAGAAGAAGCAAGATAATTGCTTCTTTTTCTATTTTTTTAAAACTGTGATATATTTTATCTAGAATAAAGAAAGACTAGGTTAATGATATTGCTATTTAAATTTATCAATGTGATAGTTGTTCATGTAATCGTGTTGTTGCTGAGTCATCTTTTTATGTCTTAGTGGGTATATATTTTTAGATTCTAACAAATGTTGTCAAACATGTTATAAAACTTGTAACAAGATTATTTGGGGTGAGTGGAGTGAATGGTCTACTAATGGAATTATATCTAATTCTACCAGAGGGGATTAACTTAAAATAGAATAAAAAAGAATATTAGATTATTCTAATATTCTTTATTTTTTAATATCAATAATTACTGGTAGGATAATTGGTTTTCTACCGGTTTTTTGTTCAATAAAACCTATTAAATCATTTATTACTTTACTTTTGATTTCGTTAATACCATCTTTTGAATTATCTAGTCTTTCTTTAATTATACTATTTGCTGTATCTTCAATTTCTTTAATTAGTTCTTCATTTTCATTTACTAGAATAAATCCACGAGTAGTAATATTAGGTTTAATAAGTAATGTTCTTTTTTCCATATCGATATTAGCAATAACTACTAAGATACCATCATTAGCCATTATTTTTCTATCTCTTAATACAACACTACCAACTTCACCTATACGGTTTCCATCTACATAAATATCTTCACCAGATACTTTTTCTTTAGATTTGGTAATGATGTGATCTTTCATAGATAAGATATCACCATTTTCTAAAACAAAAGTATTTTCTTTTGGTATACCACATTCGACACCTAGATTGGCATGTCTTTTTAACATACGGTAATCACCGTGGAATGGCATTAGATATTTAGGTTTAATTAATCTAATCATTAATTTTAACTCTTCTTGATTAGCGTGTCCTGAAGTATGTAGTTCACTTAATGAAGTATTAGTAAATACTTTTACTCCTTTTAAGTATAATTTATTAATAGTTCTAGAAATACTTAATGCATTTCCTGGAATTGGACTAGATGAGAATATTACAATATCATCTGGTCTTAGGGAGATTTGTCTAAATGTTCCATCAGCCATTCTTGATAGTGCAGCTAGTGGTTCACCTTGACTTCCTGTACATAATAAACATACTTCACTTGGTTTTAAGTTTTTAGCTTCTTCTGGAGTTATAATAATTTCTTTGTGGTCAATATAACCACCTTCAATTGAAATCTTAATGTTATTATCCATACTTCTTCCAAATACACAGATTTTTCTGTTGTGTTTATAACATGTTTCTACGATATGTTTTAGTCTATAAATATTAGATGCGAATGTTGCGATAATAATACGATCAGATGTATATTTATCAAAAATATCCATTAAAGCATTGTCTACTTTTGATTCACTAATTGACATACCTTCGTTTAAGGCATTAGTTGAATCACTAAGTAATAAGTCAACACCACGTGTTCCAAGTTCAGCCATTTTATGTAAATCTGCCATTGGACCAATTGGAGTTAAATCGAATTTAAAGTCACCAGTAGTAACAACACTACCATTCGGTGTTTTTAGGTAAATTCCGTGTGAGTCAGGTATTGAGTGCGTAGTTCTGAAAAACTCGATTTCAAAATGTTTAAACTTTAATATATCTTTATCAGTATATGCAAATAAATTATCATAACGTATATTACGATCTTGTAGTTTAATTGCGATTAACTCTTTAGCTTGATTTGGAGCATAAATAGCTGGTACATTTACAGCTTGTAAGATAAATGGAATAGCTCCTATGTGATCTTCATGACCATGAGTTATAATTAAAGCTTTAATCTTTTCTTCATTTTGTTTTAAAAAAGTATAATCTGGTAAGACATAATCTATACCTAAAAGTTCTCCTTCTGGAAAACTAATTCCCGCATCAATAATAATAATTTCATCTTCATGCATTAAACAATACATGTTTTTCCCGACTTCACCTAAACCACCTAAAACAATAATTTTTGTTTCAGTGTTTGACATAATTTATAATTTTTCTCCTTTCATAAGTTCATAATAAAAGAACTAATCGTATAGATTATACTATTTTTTTGCTATTTTGTCTATTCTTTTATAATTAGTGAATGTTTTTGACGTAAAGTTGATTTTTATATTTAAATATTGTATACTTTAGTTGTAGTAGTCATAATATGATATAGGAGAATGTTATGGATTTTTGTATATTAGATCAAGATGAACTGAATGTTTTTAAAGAAACAAGCAAAGAAGAGTTGTTAGATTATTTTTTAACTTTTGTTAATTTTAGTAATTTTAGAGTTAGTAATGGTTTTAAACTTTACTTATCTGGTTCATTTGGTTTACCATTTTTTAGTGTAATGCACGAAGATATAAAATTAAGATAAAGACTAGGAAATAGTCTTTTTTTTTGATATAATAGTTATATTATACAGGAGGATTTATGGGACTATTTAATAAGATTAAAAATATTTTTGTAAAAGAAGAAAAGATAGAAGAAAAAGAAAGTGTAGAAGTAGTTGATTTTACTAATGAAGCAGTGGGAGAAACTGTTGCTAAAGAAGAACAAACAGTTAAAGTTTATGAAAAAGGACTTACTAAGAGTCGTAAGGGTTTTGTTTCAAATTTAATTTCACTTACTTCTCGTTATAGTAAAATAAATGATGATTATTTTGATGAATTAGAAGAAATCTTAATTATGGCTGATATTGGTGTTAATACAGTTATGAAGTTTATGGATCGTTTACGTGATCGTGTAAAACATGAAAAAATAGAAGATCCTAATTTATTAAAAGAAGTTATAGTTGATGAATTATTTATTATTTATGTAGATGATAATATTTTAGAAAGTAAAATTAAATATAGTGAGAGTAGACCTACAGTTTTATTATTTGTTGGTGTTAATGGGGTAGGTAAAACTACTACCATTGGAAAACTTGCTAGTAAAATGATTAGTGAGGGTAAAAAGGTTTTATTAGTAGCTGGTGATACTTTTAGAGCTGGTGCAACTAAACAACTTGAGGAATGGGCTTTTAGGGTTGGCGCTAGTTTTGTTGGTAGAGAAGAGGGCTGTGATCCAGCAAGTGTTGTTTTTGATGGATTACAAAAAGCTAAGAAAGAAGCTTTTGATGTTGTATTAATAGATACAGCTGGTAGACTTCAGAATAAAGTTAATCTAATGAATGAGCTTGAAAAAATTAATCGTGTTATTGCTAGAGAAATACCTGATGCACCACATGAGACATTATTAATAATTGATGCAACAACAGGTCAAAATGGAATAAGCCAAGCTAAGAGTTTTAAAGAAATTACTAATATTACAGGTATTGTTTTAACTAAATTAGATGGTACTGCTAAGGGTGGTATCGTACTTGCCATTAAAGAGGAAGTTAATATTCCAGTTAAATATATTGGACTTGGAGAAACAAAAGATGATTTACAACCTTTTGATATTGAGACGTATATTTATGGATTATTTAAAGATATGATGTAGGTGAGTTATGGATAGAAAGATTTATTTTAATAACTTATATGATTATTATCAGGATTTATTTACTGATAAACAAAAAGAATATTATGAAGCATATTATTTTAAAGATTTGTCTTTAGCTGAAATAGCTGAAAATAATGGTGTTAGTAGAAATGCTGTTCATGGACAAATTAAAATAGTTGAAGAAAAATTAGAATTTTATGAACAAGTGCTTTGTTTATATAAGAAGTCTTTAAAGATGCATGAAATACTTAGAGATGTCGATAGTGATTTAAGAAAAAGAATAGAGGAAATAATTTAGTTTTGGAGGGGTACTATGTTTGATAAGATTACTTATGTAGGAGATACTGTAGTTGAAATTAAGTTACTAGCGGGTATTAATAATAATATTGATATTATGAATATGCCTATTATTTTACAGGATGATAATAAGAGTATTTTAGCTGAAATAAAAGATCTTAATTTTGACTCAGTTAAGGCTAAAATGCTTGGTGAAATTATTAATGATAAATTTATTAGTGGTATATTGAGAAAACCAAATCTTAATGCTAAAATCAGATCATTAAATGAAAATGAACTTTATTATATAGTTAATAAGGAAGAAAAAGAAAACCTACTGTTAGGTGTTAGTCCTTTTTATGATAATAAATCAGTTTATGTTGACATGAATGAACTATTTAGTAAACATACATGTATTTTTGGTAATACTGGTAGTGGTAAGAGTTGTGGAGTAGCTAGAATATTACAAAATGTATTTAATAATCCTAGTTTTGTTCCTTTCAGATCTAATTTCTTTATTTTTGATTCAACAGGTGAATATTATTCTGCTTTTTCTAAGATAAATGAAATTAATCCTAATTATAATTATCGTTTTATAACTACTAATTCTAATAGTCCATATGAAGGGGAATTATTAAAAATACCAGTATGGTTACTTAATGTTGATGATTTAGCTCTTTTATTGTCGGCTAATACACATACACAGATTTCAATACTTGAAAAAACATTAAAATTAGTTAAGATATTTTCTCAAACTGATGAAACGGCAATCAATTATCAAAATCATTTAATAGCTAGTGCGGTTATGACTATTTTATATTCAAATCAAGTAGCTGCTAGTAAAAGGGATGAAATATTTACTATTTTAAATACTTGTGCAACAGATGCGTTTAATTTGAATTCTACTGTACAAGGTATTGGTTACACAAGAAGACTTCAAGATTGTTTCTTGATTGATACTTCTGGTAACTTCTCAGAGAGAGTTTTACTTACTGAGTATGTTAATAATTATATTAAACCTGAATTAAATAGATATGAACCAGATAAAGTTAATTATTATACTTTAGATGATTTGGAAAGGGCTTTAAATTTTGCGTTAATTAGTGAAGGTTGGCTTAGAAATGAAAATGTTTATGCTGATGCGATTACTTTAAGGGTTAAATTACATGAGTTAGTAATTGGACCTAATAGAAAATTCTTCGAATGTAAGGATTTTGTTAGAATAGATCAATTTATTAGTAGTTTAATAATAGTTAAAGATACAAAATATCAAATAGTTAATATTAATTTAGAAGATGTTGATGATAGTTTTGCGAAGAGTGTTGTTAAAATATTTACTAGGCTTATCTTTGATCTTTCTAAGAAGATTCAGAGGGGTAGTATTCCATTTAATATTATGTTAGAAGAAGCTCATAGATATGTTCAACATGATACTGATGAATTCTTATTTGGTTATAATATTTTTGATAGGGTAGCTAAAGAGGGAAGAAAGTATGGAGTTTTAATGACTTTAATTAGTCAAAGACCTGTTGATTTATCTGAGACTGTTATATCTCAATGTTCTAACTTTATTATATTTAAAATGAGTCATCCTAGAGATATTGAGTATATTACTAAGATGATACCTAATATTACAGAAGATACTATTGAAAAACAGAAATCACTTCAAGTTGGTAATTGTTTAGCTTTTGGTTCTGGTTTTAAGATACCTATTGTGGTTAGATTGGAACTTCCTAATCCAGTGCCTCAAGGTAGTAGTTGTGATGTTGTTCATAAGTGGACAAGTAATTAATGAAAAGACTAGTAAATACTAGTTTTTTTTAGTATAATATTAATAGTTTATAGGAGGGATAATATGTTTGAATCACTTGGAGATAGACTTCAAAATGCTCTTCATAAGATTAAAGGTTATGGGAAAATTACAGAAGAAAATATTTCTGATATGATGAGAGAAATTCGTTTAGCTTTACTTGAAGCTGATGTTAATTATCAAGTAGTAAAAGAGTTTACAAATACAGTAAAAGAAAAAGCACTTGGTGAAGAAGTACAAAAAAGTATTAAACCTGGAGATTTGTTTGTTAAAATAGTAAAGGATGAGTTGACAGAGTTATTAGGTGGTGAAAGTTCTCCACTTAATATGAATGGTAATCCTGCTACTTTGATGTTAGTTGGGTTACAAGGTTCTGGTAAAACTACTACTATTGGAAAGTTAGCTAACTTCTTAAGAAAGAAGAATAGTAAGAAACCACTTCTTGTTGCGTGTGATGTTTATCGTCCTGCTGCAATTGATCAGTTGAAACAACTTGGTAAACAACTTGGAATTGAAGTATATGAGGAAGGTAAAAAAGATCCAGTTGAAATTAGTAAAAATGCAATTAATTACGCTAAACAAAATGGTTATGATTATGTGTTAATTGATACTGCTGGTAGACTTCATATTGATAAAGAGTTAATGGAAGAGTTACAAAATATTAACGCTGAAGTTAAACCTCAAGAAGTATTATTAGTAATTGATTCAATGATGGGTCAAGATGCTATTAATGTTATTCAAGGTTTTAATGATAGTTTAAAGTTAACTGGTGTTATTTTAACTAAGTTAGATGGTGATACACGTGGAGGTGTCGCTTTATCTGTTAGACATTTGACTAATGTACCAATTAAATTTATTGGTGTTAGTGAAAAGTTAGATGGTTTAGAAAACTTTGATCCTGAGAGAATGGCTGGTAGAATTTTAGGAATGGGAGATATCATTTCTCTTGTTGAAAAAGCTACTGAAGTAATAGATGAAGAAGAAGCAATGAGTGCTGCTAAGAAGATGCAGTCTGGTAAATTTGATTTAGAAGATTTTTTAAAACAAATGAAACAGATCAAAAAACTTGGACCTCTTGAAAATTTAATTAAGATGTTACCAGGAGCTAAGAAAATGGGACTTACTAATGTAAATATTGATCCTAAACAAATGGCTCATGTTGAGGCAATTATTCTTTCAATGACACCAAAAGAAAGAAGAAATCCTGATATTATAAAAGCTAGTCGTAAAACACGTATAGCTAAAGGTTGTGGACTTTCTGTTCAAGAAGTTAATAAATTATTAATGCAATTTGAACAGATGAAAAAAATGATGAAACAGATGTCAAATGGTAATTTTAAAATGCCATTTTAGGGGGATTTATGAGAAAAAATAGGTTTATATCTAATGATTTTGCTGCAATAACTATAATTAAGATTAAACAGGTTTTGTTTGGTATTGTCTATATTACTACTGATGAATTTGAATATATTAGAAATGAGTTGCAAAAAACATTTAATAAAGAGGATAATGGTATGATTATACATAGCGATTTTAATAAATTTGATCCAGATAATATAGAAGTTAACAATTCAATTATTACTATAGCTGAAGAAGCATCAATCATTTTTGGACCAAATCATAGATTAGCTAATTATTTTTATGTTATAGCTGAGCTTATTATGGAATATGCTGAAGAAGAATCAGAAACAAAAAAGTTAGAATTTGAAAGATTTAAAAATGAAAATGATACTTTTGAAGAAAGACAAATTAGTTTATTAAAGAGACTATCAAATTAATAGTCTTTTTTAGGCCAATTTATTATTGCATAGTTATTTTTTTTCATACTATAAACTAGATAGGAGGAAAGAAACTATGTTTAGAAATTGTTGTTATGATAGACAAAATGAAGTCAATAACACTTTTAATGCACAAAATATGGATGTCGATATGAATATCGAAATGAATAATAATCAGATGATGGGTGCAATGGCTCCACAAATGGCTGGTGGAATGCAAACTCCAATTGTTGAACCTATGCAAGAAAGAGTTGTTAACCGTACTATTGTGCATGAAGTTCCACACGTATGTCCTATGAGAACAAGAATAGTTAATCATCATGTTTTCAAACATACTTATCAACCATCTTATTCATGTTGTGAAGAAAACGTATGTAGTGAAGTTCAATGTGGTTCTTGTTGTAATTTTAGATAAAAAGTCGAAAGACTTTTTTTCTTTTTTATAAAATAATTGACAAAATGTATAAACAATGTATATACTATAAGTGATTGGAGTTGATCATATGGAAGCAAGACTTCAAAAGTGGGGAAATTCAGATGGAATAAGAATTCCTAGCAGTATTTTAAAATCTTTAAATATAAAAACTAATGATATATTAATTATCGAGCAGCAAGATGATAAAATAATTATTAGTATTCCAAAAAAGAAAAAAGTATCATTAGCTGACAAGTTTAAAGAATATAAAGGAAAAAATTTAGCTAGAGATTTTACTTGGGATGAAAGTGTAGGCAGAGAAATATGGTAAAAAAGTATGTGCCTAAACAAGGGGATGTTGTTTTTCTTGATTTTAATCCAACTAAAGGTCATGAACAATCAGAATTTAGACCTGCTGTTGTTGTGAGTAATAATGTTTTTAATGAGAACACTAAGATGGTAATGGTATGTCCTGTTACATCTAATGATAAAGAATTTCCAACACATTATCATTTAGAAGATACCAAAAATATACAAGGTTCTGTTTTATGTGAACATATAAGAAGCATTGATTATGAGATTAGAAATTTGAAATTTGTTGAGAAACTAAGTGATAATGATTTCATTAGTATAATTACATTATTAAATGCTTGTATAGAGGAATAGATAAAGTTGAAAGACTTTTTTTCTTTGTCAAAATAAGTTAAATTAAGTTATAAAACTAGATATTCTTTTAATAAATGTTATACTTATTATAGATAGATAATCTATTTTGAAATGGAGATGATATTATGAATAATAAAGTTGTTATAATTGGTTGTGGAAATGTTGGGATGAGTTATGCATATGCATTACTTAATCAAAGTACTTATGTTAATAAATTAGTACTTATTGATATTAATAAAGAAAAAATCGAAGGTGAAGTTATGGATTTAAATCATTGTTTACCATATGCTCCTTCTAAGATTAGTATTAATGTAGGTAATTATGAAGATTGTTCTGATGCTAAAATTGTAGTTATTGCTGCTGGTGCAAATCAAAAACCAGGAGAGACTAGAACAGATTTAATACATAAGAATTCTGTAATCTTTAAAGATATAATTGATAATGTTATGAAATCTGGATTTAATGGAATATTTGTGGTAGCTACTAATCCACTTGATGTTATGACTTATTTAACATATAAATATTCTAATCTTCCTTCTAGTCGTGTTATTGGTACTGGTACTAGTTTAGATACTGCTAGACTTCGTTTGATGATTGGTAAAAAGTTGTGTATTAATTCTAAAGATATTCAAGCATACGTAATAGGTGAACATGGTGATTCAGAATTCATTCCATGGAGTAATGCTACAATAAGTCTTCAAAATATAAGTGAGTTTATATCTGATGTTGAAAAACAACAAATAGAATATGATGTTAGAAATGCAGCTTATGAAATTATTAATAGAAAAGGTGCTACTTATTATGGCATCGGTATGGCTTTAGTTAGAATTACTAATGCTATTTTAGGTAATGAGAATTCAATAATTGCTTTATCTGTATATGATGAAGAAAACGATGTTTATATTGGTATGCCAGCTATATTAAACCAAAATGGCGTCGAAAGAAGGATATATTTAAATTTAAATGAAGATGAGTCAAAAAAACTTCAAGATTCTATTAATGTAATAAAAAACAATATTAATAGTTTGTAAAATTTTGTCTAATTTATGTAAATAGCTTGTGGTCTTTTAAATTCCAGTTTATTATTAAAATAGGGAAGGTGATACGGTGATTTATCCATCAATTGATAAAATTTTAAATGTTATTGATTCAAAGTATGAATTGGTTCATATTATCAGTAAGAGGAGTAAACAAATGACTGAAAATGGTCATTATCAAATGCCTGAGTATAAATATGTATCTAAGAAAAACCTTGGTAGGGCACTTGAAGAAATTGAAAATGGTTTTGTTGTTGTAAAAAAAGATTAAGTAATTAGTCTTTTTTTCTTGTATAATATTATTTATAGAAGTTGGTGATATTATGAAGATAGAAAAATTTTCTAAAGTTAAGAATGGAATGTATTTATTATCTTTAGAAGATGGTAATAAAATAAAAATTCATGAAGATTTAATTTTGAAATATGAATTATTACTAACTAAAGAAATTGATCATGGTTTAATTGAAAAAATTAATTTAGATAATCAGACTTATGAAATCTATGCTATAGCACTTAAATACTTAAATAGTAGACTTCGTAGTCGTAAGGAGCTTAGTAATTATTTAATTAAAAAAGGATATAGTAGTGAAAACATAGATAGTGTTATCGTATTATTATCTAAGCAAGGTTATTTAGATGATAAGATTTATACCAATAGTTTTATTCATGATAAGATTTTAATGAGTAACTATGGACCTAATAAAATTAAGTGTGAATTAGAATCACTTGGTATTTCTAGTGAAGTTATTAACGAAGCTATTAGTTGTTTTACTGAGGAGATGGAAAAAGAAAGAATAGACAAATTAGTTGATAAACAAATTAAGCTGAATCATAATAAGGGTTCTATGGTTTTAAAACGTAAAGTTCAAAGTTATTTAATTAATTTAGGATATTCAAGTTATTTGATTAATCAAATTTTGAATGGTAAAAAATTAGTTAATGAAGATACTTATAAAAAAGAATATGAGAAAATGTATAATAAACTTAGTAAAAAATACTATGGTAAAGAATTAGAATACAAATTAAAACAAAAAATGTATCAAAAGGGCTTTGGTACAAGTGATTTTGAATAAAAAAAAGACTATTTGATAGTCTTTTTAGTTTTGTTTAGCTTGTTCTTTTAAATATTTGATGTAATTTTCATATTGTGTTTTTAAATTTTTATCTTCAATTTTAACTTCGTATTCTTTTCTTAATTCTTCTAAAGCAGTAATTTGAAGAGTTGCATCATTATTTAATTTATTTATAGCTATTTCTTCAATAACATCATCTTTTACAGTTTTTAATTCTGGTTTAGCTTTTTGATCAACTTTGTAGATAATGTGATATCCATATGTAGTTTTTACTGGGGTAGTTGTATATTTACCTTTTTCTAGGTTCTTAGCAGCTTCTTCAAATTCTTCAACCATATCACCATGAACAAAGTCTGATAATTGACCACCTTTTGATGCATTTGTTTCATCATCTGAATGTTTCTTAGCTAAGTCATCCCATTTTTCACCATTTTTTAATTTAGTAATAATTTCTTTAGCTAGTTTTAATGCTTCTTCTTCAGCAGCTTTCTTTTCTGCATCTGTAGCTCCTGATTTAACTTCTGGTGAAATTAAAATATGTTTAGCAGAAATGTCACCAAAGATTTTTTCTTCATATAATTGGTTAATTTCTTTGTCTGTTACAAGTGATTTTGCATAATCTTCGATTGCATCACTTTTTTTACTATTTAATGTTAAGTAAGCTCTTAAGTCATCCATGTTGTCAATTCCCCAAGCGTTGTATGTTTGTTGTAATAATTTTTGTTCGCTTCCTTGACCATATTGTGAAATCATCATATCAATTTGATCTTGGATTTCTTTTTTAGATTCATCTGTATCCTTATATTTTTGATTTAAAATCTCAGTATCTACTAAATCAAGTAATACGCTTAATGCATATTTATCTTTCATTTCACTATATAGTGTATCCACTGAAATATTTTCCCCTTTTAATGTAACTACGGCATCTTGACCGTTTTCTAGTTTTGGTACTTTTCCACAACCTGTTACTACTAATAATAAAGCCATAGATGCACCAACTAATTTAATTGTATTCTTTTTCATTTTGTTTTCCTCCCTAGTCATGTATTATCATAACAAATAATTATTTAAAAAACAATAATTTCGTTAAATTTCGCAAATGTAATGAACCTTTTTTATAAAATTCCATATTATACAATGAGTAATCAAAAAAAGGAGGAATTTATTTATGGGTAATTACGTATCAAGTTCCGCTATCGTATTAGTATTATTTATTTTATTAGTAATTATTCTTGGTGCTTGGATCTAATCTAGAGGAGGTGTTTAAGTATGGCTTGCAATCAAGTGCAAACAACTAGTTGTGAAAATAATTCAAGAAGTGGATATGTTTTCGTTCTAGTTTTATATATTTTACTTGCTATTATTTTGGGTTCATGGCTAGCTTGTTAGTTTTTTAGAAAAGAAGAAGTAATTCTTCTTTTTGTGTGGTATAATATGGCTGTTGAGGTGGTTTCTCATGAAAAAAGAATTGTTATCTCCGGCAGGTGATTTCGAAACTTTAAAACAAGTTATTCACAATGGATGTGATGCGGTTTATTTAGGTGGTAAAAGATTTGGTGCTAGAAAGTTTGCTTCTAATTTTGATGAAAAGGAAATGGTTTGTGCTATTAAATATTGTCACTTATATGGAGTTAAGATTTATGTAACAGTTAATACAGTAGTTTATGAAGATGAAGTGGATGATTTTATAGAGTATGTAACATTTTTACATAAAAATGGTGTAGACGCTGTTATTATGCAGGATATTGGAATGATATCTTTAGTTAGAAAAATACTTCCTAATTTAGAAATACATGTTTCTACTCAAGCTCATACTCATAATATAAATCAAATTAAGTTTTTAGAGTCTTTAGGGGTAAGTAGAGTAGTAGTTGCTCGTGAGATGAGTTTAGATGAAATAAAAAAACTTGATACTAACTTAGAGATAGAAGCTTTTATTCATGGGGCATTATGTGTGTGTTATTCTGGACAATGTTTATTTAGTAGTTTTCTTTTGAATAGAAGTGGTAATAGAGGAGAATGTGCTGGTATTTGTAGACTTCCTTTTATACTACTTGAAGATGGTAGAGAAGTTAAGACTAATGGTAAATATTTACTTAGTCCTAAAGAATTAAATAGTACTAATCATATTAAAGAATTGCTTCAAAGTAATATTACTTCTTTTAAAATAGAGGGTAGAATGAAAAGTCCAACTACTATAGGATTTATTACTAGACTTTATAGAATGTTAATTGATCATTATGAAAAAGGTGAAGATGTTTCTTTAACTAGTGAAGAACAGGAAAAGTTAATGCTTTTATTTAATCGTGGTTTCACTGAAGGATATTTATTTAATAAGTCAGGTAAAGATTTAATGAATATTGAGTCACCTAATCATATTGGAGTAGAGATTGGAAAAGTAGTTGAAGTAAGTGCTAAAAGAATTAAAATAAAACTTGATAAAGATATTCATCAGGAAGATGGTATTCGTTTTAAAGAAGAAGATAAAGGAATGATACTTAACTTTATATATGATACTAAAGATAAACTTGTAGCTAGTGCTAAGAGCGGGGAAACTATAGAAATTGATAATAAGATTGGATTAAATAGTAAGTGTACAGTTTTAAAAACGATTGATAGTTTACTGATTAAAGAATTAGATAACTATGAGGAAAAGAAAATTACTGTTTCTATGAATGTGTGTGCACATTTAGATAGTTCTTTTGAACTTGTTATTAGTGATTATAAAAATGAAGTTAGAGTATCTGGTGATATTATAGAGAAAGCACTTAAAGGTGGGACAAGTAGTGATAGAATTAAGGAACAGTTAGAAAAACTTGGTGATACTCCTTTTAAATTAGATAATATTGATTTAGATATTGATGATAATATTTTTATACCTATTTCTAAGATTAATGAGATTAGACGTGAAGCTGTTTTAAAGCTAATTCAAATTAGAGAAAATGATAAGAAAGAGATTATTATTAATGATAGTGTAAAATTAGACAGTAGTAATTCAGATGAAGACTTAAAAATAGTAGCACTTGTTCGTAATCATGAACAATTAAATGTATGTTTAGATGAAAATATTGACGAAATTTATATTACTGATTATAAGTTATATGAAGAATATTCATATTTAGATAATGTTTATTTAAGATTAGATAGAATTATGAATAATTTTAGGGACTTTGATAGTAAGAAACTATTAGTTGGAGAAATGGGATCAGTTTATAAATATAAAAATGATAATTATTTAGCTGGTGATTATTTCTTAAATGTTACTAATTCATATCATGTTGATTTATTGAGAAAACTTGGTATTAAGAATATTTGTTTATCAGTTGAAGCAGATGTTAATAAAATTAGTGATATTGTTTCTAAAATAGGCAATAATAATTTAGAAGTATATGTTTACGGTAAAATAGAAGCAATGGTTATGAAATATTGTCCTTTAAGGATGTTAGTAAATGATGATAAAAGACCATGTAATATTTGTAGTAATGGTAAGAAGTATGAACTTAAAGATAGAAATGGTTCAATTTATCAATTAAGACAAGAAAATGAACTTACTCATATTTTCTATTATCGTAATATTGATTTATTTAGTGAAATTGAATCTTTTAGAAAAATAGGTATTAATAGATATCGTTTAGAGTTTTTAGATGAAGATTGTAAAGAAGTTAGAAATGTTATTAAAAATATAAAATCTATCTTTAATAAATAATTTGTTTATGTTAAACTTAATATAAGGATTGGTGATACCATGAGTAAAAAAGAAAGTAAGAAAATACCGTTTAATAACTATATAAAAGTTGGATTAGCAGTTGTTGTGGTGGTATTTGGTTCATTAATACTTCGCAATTGGTATATAGGTAGCATTAATTATGAACTTAATGTGCCTATTATTACTGAGACTTTAATTAGCGAAGTTAATACTGATGAAGTTTATAATTATGTAAGAGAAAATGAAAATACTATTCTTTATATGGGTGTAGTTAATGATGAGAATTGTAGAAATTTTGAAAGAGAGTTTAATGTGATAATTACTAGACGTTCTTTAGAGGATACAATTACTTATTTAAATATTTCTAAAGTAAAGAGTAAGAGCAAATTTATTAAGGAATTTAATAAGTTTTATGATGCTGAATTAAAGGGATATCCAAGTTTAATTATTTTTGAAGAAGGTGAAGTTAAGGCAACACTTACAGTTAAGACTGGTAAGCAGTTAGACATTGAAGATGTAATTGAATTCTTAGATAAAAATGGTGTTGTTTCAACAAGTTTATGATAAATATAGTTTTATTTGAACCAGAAATACCACAAAATACTGGTAATATAATGAGAACTTGTGTAGCTACAGGTTCTAAGCTTCATTTAATTAAACCTTTAGGTTTTAAAGTAGATGATGCAAGTTTAAAGAGAAGTGGTGTTAATTATATTGATAAGTTAGAATGGTTTGTTTATGAAAACTGGGAAGATTTTAGAAGTAAGAATGAAGGAGACTTTTATTATTTTACTAGATATGGTCATAAACCTCATACTAGTTTTGACTATTCAGATAATAGTAGAAATATTTATTTAATTTTTGGTAAAGAATCAACTGGTATACCTAAATATATATTAAAAGATGACTTAGAACATTGTATGAGAATACCAATGACTGATAATGTAAGAAGTCTTAACTTATCTAATTGTGTTGCGATATGTACTTATGAGGTATTAAGACAACAAAATTATAATGAGTTATTAAGAGATGAACCGCACAAAGGTAATGATTATTTAGAAAGAGAAGATTAATTCTCTTTTTTTCTTGTTTAATAGGTAAAATAATTATATAATGTTATTATGATAGGAGATGGTAACATGAAGGTAAATAAGAAAATAGTATTATTAGTTTTGGTATTATTTGGCGTAGTTGTTTTAGCTTTAGCATCTTCTTATGCAATATTTACTCTTAATGTAACAAAAAATTCAAATTTTAAGGTTGCTGTTGGAACATTGGAATTATCAATTACTGATACTACAACACAAGATAAGTATATTTTAGAAGATACTGTTCCTACTAAAGATTCTGTGGCTTTGGAGGGGGAAGGGTATACTTTTACTGTTACAAATACTGGTACAATAGATAGTTATTATACAGTTTATTTAGATGATGTTTTGCTTGCTGATGCAGGAGATAGATTAGATAATAGTTATGTAAAGGTAAATTTGGTTAATAATAAAACAGGAGTTAATGATACAAAAATGTTAAGTGATTTAGCTGATAGAGTTTTAGATTTTGGATATTTACACAAAGGTGAAAGTATTAGTTATACACTTAGAATGTGGGTAGATTATAATACTGGCAATGAAGCTCAAAATAAATATTTTGCGACACAGATAAGAATTAATTCTACTCAAAGTAATGCTGTTGTTTATAGAGAACCATTATTAAATGGTGCTGATCCAGTTTTAACTGATAATTTAGTTCCAGTAGTAATAGCTGATGATGGTACTGTTACTAAAGCTAATCTTTATAATGAATGGTATAGTTATGAAGATAAGAAATGGGCTAATGCAGTTGTATTAAAAGATAATAGTATTAATTATGGATATAAGGAAGTAATACCCGAGGGTAATATTGAAAGTTATTTTGTATGGATACCTAAATATAGTTATCAATTATGGGATTTAGGTGATTATAGTAGTTTAACTACGATTGGATCTAAAGAACGCGCTATATCAATTAAATTTGGACTTACTAATACAGTTGATAAAAAAATTGGTGAATGTACTACACCTATGAATGATGCTGGAACTCAGGGTTTAGCTGGTGAAAGTGGTAATTGTAAAGTAGGAGATTATATGACACATCCAGCGTTCTTAGCATTTGGAACTAATGGGCTTTGGATAGGAAAGTTTGAGACTGGATATGATGGGGCCACTTCAACTTCTTCAGCGGGTGATGATGTCAGTGATTCAAGTAAGATAATTATAAAACCTAATTCTTATAGTTGGAGAAGTGTTTCTTTAGGAAATATGTTTAAAGCTAGTTTCGATTATTTAAGAAATGAAGATTCTCATATGATGAAAAATACTGAATGGGGTGTAGTAGCTTATTTAAGTCATTCTATTTATGGTACTTGTGGCGATAATTTATGTACTGAAGTTAGGATTAATAATAATACTAGCTATGTAACTGGTTATGCAGCTAAAGTTCAACCAATACTTGGAAGTGTTAATTCTAGTACCGATGGTAATCAATATGGGACAGTTGCAGCTGGACAAGATGGAACTTATGCTGTAAATTATTTAAATAATTTATCTAATGTTGCTTCTACTACTGGTAATAGAAGTGGTATTTATGATATGTCAGGTGGTATTTTTGAACTAGTTATGGGATTTAATACTGGGTCGGTAACAGTTGATGGTGAAAGTGGTCTAACTACTTTATATAATAATTTCTTTAATGATACTAATTATATGAAATATTGGGATGGTTATGATTATAGTAACTATAATCATTTTGATAATAGAATTTTGGGTGATGCTACAGGTGAAATGGGACCTTTTGGTACAGAAATTGATCCAGATGAGAGTAGCAATGCTAAATCCAGTTGGTATAAAGATTTATCTACATTTATAACTGATGATTCTCCATGGTTTCATCGTGGTCGTTCTTCCGGTGCTGGTACTGGTGCTGGTATTTTTACATTTAGTTGTACATCTGGTGGTGGAGTTTCATATATGGGGTTCCGTGTAGTATTAGCACCAACTAAATAAAAATATCTGTCAAGTTGATAGATATTTTTTTGTGGATTGTTGTTTGTTGTCTAGAAATGTTGTATTATAGGATTAGAGGTGAGAAAAGTGAAAAAAGGTATTTTATTAGCTGGACTAGCTGCATCTTTAGTATTAGTTACTGGTTGTGGTGCTGAAGAAACTAAGAGAAATCTAAGATGTACATTTGTTGATGATGCTTCAGGTGCTTCTACAACTAGTGTTATGGACATTAATTTTAATGGTGATAAAGCGGAAAATATTACTTTAGATATTACTATTGATTATACTGAAGATTTTGAATCCTATGCTAGTATTTTTAAACAAACTATGAAAACTCAAAAAACTAATCTTGAAGATGTTGGTTATAAAGTAACTTTATCATCAGGTAAAGGTTTTGAAAAATTATCTGCTTATGGTACTTATGAAACATTAGATGCTAGTGAATCAACGGGTACTTATGAAGCTACTAAAAAGTCTTTAGAAGCTTCTGGTTATGTATGTAAATAAAAAGATATCCACAAAAATCTGGATATCTTTTTTTGCTTTAGTTAGTATTTAATTTATTATTTGGTTGTGAATTTCATCTAAGTTTTTTATTATGTTTTGATTATAAGTTAAACTCCAATTATCATCACTATATCTTGGAATTAAATGAACATGATAGTGTTTTACTTCTTGACCTAGTTCGTTGTTTTGAACTATGGTTAATCCTTCGATATTTAGTCTTTCTTTTAGTAGTTTATACATCTTTTTTTCTACTTCTAAGATATGTGTTATTAACTCATTATCTAATTCATTGACTGTTACTATATGTTTTTTTGGTACGATTAGACAGTGTCCATTTGTATTTGGGTTAATATCTAAAAATACTTTAACTTTATCATCCTCATATATAGTTTTACTTGGAATAGTTCCTTCTATAATCTTACAAAATAAACAATCCATTTTTTCATCTCCTTGTATTAATTTTATCATAAAAAGAAAAAATGCTGATAGCATTTTTCTAGTTTTGTGAATATTTAGCGGATATTCATTTATATAGTGGGGAATTTTTTTCTTTTTTATACAATTTTGTAAATCGACAATTTTAGA
Organism: Candidatus Scybalousia sp.; assembly: GCA_045595895.1. Lineage (GTDB taxonomy): Bacteria > Bacillota_I > Bacilli_A > RF39 > UBA660 > Alloscybalousia. The sequence goes on from JAZOBJ010000013.1 coordinate 75,436, forward strand.
CATTTTATTTTACATAATTATTTTTGGTTTAATTTACTATTTTTGTCGTAAAATTGGTTTTAATAATTTTATGTTTTCAAATATTAATAAATATGCTAAAATATAGTCTAGAAAAAGGTGATATTATGGACTTTTTAATAAATAAAGTTAGTGCTTGCAGTTCTAATCAAAAGAAAATATTAAATGACTTTTCTTTAAATATTAAACCTGGTGAGATACATGTAATTATGGGGCCAAATGGGGCTGGTAAGAGTACTTTGTCTAAAGTGATTATGGGTAGTAATGATTATACAGTTACTAATGGTGATATTTTAGTTAATAATGAAAGTATTTTGACACTTAATACAACTGAAAGAAGTAGAAAAGGAATCTTTTTAGCTATGCAGTCACCGATTAGTATTGAGGGTGTTACTAATAGTGAGTTTTTAAGAACAGCATTATCTAGTAAACTTGATAAGAATGTTGGTATCTATGAATTCATTTTATTAATGGAAAAAGCTATGGCTGATTTAAAAATGGATTCTAATATGATGCATAGATCTATTAATCAAGATTTTTCTGGTGGCGAAAGAAAGAAAAATGAAATTCTTCAAATGAAAGTATTAAAGCCAGAATTATTAATACTAGATGAACTTGATTCTGGACTTGATGTTGATAGTTTAAAAATAGTATGTGATAACATAAATGATTATTTAGAAGAAAATACTAATGCTTCAGTTTTAATAATCACACATTATACTAAAATACTTGATTATATCAATCCACATTATGTTCATGTTATGAAAGATGGAACTATCGTTAAAACAGGTGACTTTTCACTTGCTAAGAAAATTGAAGAAAATGGTTTTAGCTGTGTGAATGAAATAGATGAGGTTATTTCTCATGAATAAAATATTAATGGATAAAGAAGAAAGAAAACTTATCTTAGATGGAAAATGTATTTTTAGTCAAAATGGTAATTTTTCATTAGGAGTAGAAGATTTAGAAAAGGACGTTTTTCTTTTAGTAAGTAAAGGCGTTTCAGTTACTTTAAATATATTGGGTAAAAATACTAATATTAAATATAATGTGTGTTTAGAAGAAAATGCGGAACTTGTTTTAAATCATTTAGTTATTGAGGGTAGTGTTAATGTTGATACTATACTTAGAGAAGAGGGTTCTAGTTTTACTCTTAATTATAGTATTTTAAGTAGTAAACATAGTAATAATAAAATAGAAGTAAGACATAATGCTTCTAAAACTAATGCTGTTTTAAAAAATCATGGTTTTAGTAAAGATAAAGCTAATCTAATTTTAGATGTTTCAGCATATATTGGTAGAGATAGTTATAAGTGTGTAAGTAAACAGGATAATCAAATTATTGAAAATGAAAATAGTTTATCTGAAATTAATCCAAACTTATATATTGAAAACTATGATGTAGAAGCTAGTCATTCTGCTTATGTAGGAGAATTTAAAGAAAATGAATTATTTTATTTAATGAGTAGAGGTCTTACTGAAGAAGATAGTAAATTTCTACTTTTAAAATCATTTTTAATTGGCAGTTTTAATTTGGAGGAAAAGATACAAGAAAAGTATTATCATGAAGTTATAAAATATTTTGATAAGGAGGTGTAATTATGCATAGGGAAGATTTTCCTATTTTAAATCAAGATTTAATTTATTTTGATAATGGGGCAACGACTATGAAACCACAGGTAGTAATTGATTCAGTAATTGATTATTATTCTAACTATACAGCTAATAGTCATAGAGGAGATTATGATAATAGTTTAAAAGTTGATATTAAGTATGAAGAAGTTCGTACTAAAGTTAAGAATTTTATTAACTGTGATAATGAAAAAGAAGTTATATTTACTAGTGGTACTACAAACTCCTTAAATATGATCGTGTTTGGATATATGAAATATTATTTAAAACCAGGTGATGAAGTTTTAATAACTAAAGCTGAACATGCTTCTAATATTTTGCCTTGGTTAGAACTTGAAAAAGAACTTGGAATTAAAGTTAAATATATTCCACTTGATGATCATTTGGTAACACTTGATAATGTTATTAATAGTATTACTGATAATACTAAAGTTATTTCTTTAGCGCATATTACTAATGTTTTAGGTGATACTAGACCTATTTTAGAAATAGGTGAATTATGTAAAGATAAAGGTATTTTGTTTGTAGTAGATGGTGCTCAAAGTGTTCCTCATATTAGAGTTGATGTTAAAAAACTTAATATTGATTTTTTAGCTTTTTCTGCTCATAAGATGTTAGGACCTACTGGTGTTGGTGTTTTATATGGAAAAGAAGAATTACTTGAAGTTATGAAACCTATTTCTTTTGGTGGGGGAATGAATGCAAGTTTTTTATCAACAGGTGAAGTTGAATATAAGAGTTTGCCTTTTAGACTTGAAGCTGGTACTCCTAATATAGCTGGTGTTATAGGAATGGGTGCTGCTATTGACTATTTGGAAAATATTGGAATGGATAATATAACTAAACATGAAAGACATTTAAAAGAATATTTCTTAGAAAAAGTTAGAGATATTCCAGAAGTTATTATTTATAATAAAGATATTCCTGGTAGTTTAGTAGCGTTTAATATTGATGGTGTATTTAGTCAAGATACAGCAATTTATTTAAATCATTATAAGATATGTGTTAGAGCAGGTAATCACTGTGCTAAAATTTTAAAAGAAGATTTACTTGTTAAGAATACATGTCGAGTTAGTTTTTATTTATATAATACTGAAGAAGAAATAGATAAATTAGTTGAAGTTTTAAAAAATTCTAAAGATATATTTAAAGTAGTACTATAGATAGGATGTGTTAATGTGGATCCAATTTTAAAAAGAGAAATAATGTTAGATAATTATGAACATCCAGTTAATCGTGGTTTAGTGGAAGATGATAGTTATATTAAAGTAAATACAAATAATGAGAGTTGTATTGATAATTTGGATCTTATGTATAAGATTAGTGATGGTAGAATAGTTGATATTCGTTTTGATGGTGAAGCATGTGCTATTTCAACTAGTGCTACTAGTATTATGATTAAAAGTTTAATTGGTAAAACAAAAGAAGAAGTGTTAACTATTTTAGAAAATTATGAAAATATGATTAATGAAAAAGAATATGATGAGAATGTTTTAAAAGAATTAAATGTTTATAATGAAATTTATAAACAACCTAATCGTAAGAATTGCGCACTTCTTCCTTTTAATTCACTTAAGAAGATTGTAGATAAAATGTAGAAAAGAAAAGTGGTGATCCTTTTGGAAATAATAGGATTAGATATTGATAAGATAAAAATGATTTCTAGTATTAAGGATGAAGATAGTTCTATACTTAATTATCGTTTAAAGAGTTATGAATTGTTTAAAAAGTTAGATTATCCTGATTTTGGTCCTAAGTTTGAGATTGATTTTGATAAAGTTATTTATTATAAGAGTAGTGATAATAACTCTATTAAGAATAATTGGAAGGATATTAGTTGTAGTATTAGGGATGAACTTGATTCTGTTGGAGTACTTGAAAGCGAAAAACATTTAGATGGTATGGGAGTTCAATATGAGAGTGAAGTAATATATCATAATATGCTTGATGAACTTGCAGAGAAGAATGTTGTTTTTACTTCAATTGAGGAAGGATTAAAAAAATATCCAGATATAGCTAAGAAATATTTTGGTAAAATTGTAGCCAATAGTGATAATAAGTTTGCAGCTTTAAATAGCTCAGTTTTTAGTGGAGGAAGTTTTATTTACATTCCACCTCATACTAAACTTGATAGACCATTGCAAAGTTATTTTAGAATTAATAGTAGGAGTATGGGACAGTTTGAAAGAACTCTAATTATAGTTGATGATGATAGTGAACTTCATTATATTGAAGGATGTACTGCACCTAATTATAGTGAATCAAGTTTACATGCAGCAGTAGTAGAAATTTATGTTGGTAAGGGAAGTAAGTGTCGTTATAGTACGATTCAGAACTGGGCTACTAATGTAAATAATTTAGTTACTAAGCGTGCGTTAGTAGATGAAGATGGTGTAATGGAATGGATTGATGGTAATATTGGAAGTAATGTTACGATGAAGTATCCAGCTTGTATACTAAAAGGTGATAGATCAGAAGGTACATGTATTACTATTAGTGTAGCAGGTGCTAGTCAACAACAGGATACTGGAGCTAGAATGATACATTTAGGTAAAAATACTAAAAGTACTATTATAGCTAAGAGTATTGCTCGTGGTGGTGGTAATGCTACGTATCATGGTAAGGTTGATATAAAAGAGAGTGCTATTAATAGTAGCTCAATGGTTAAATGCGATACTTTAATTTTAGATGATATTTCTAAGAGTGATACAATACCTGTAAATATCTGTCGAAATGATAGTAGTAATATTGAACATGAAGCTACTGTTTCTAAAATTAGTGATGATAAACTTTTTTATATGATGAGTCGTGGTGTTTCAGAAGAAAAGGCTACAGAACTTATTATTTTAGGTTTTATTGATAAGTTTAGACAAGAATTACCAATGGAATATGCAGTTGAATTAAATCAACTTTTGAAAAAAAATTTGTAAAAGTAGTAAACTAATTTTTTGAGAATGTTATTTAAAAGTAAAATTAGAAATTCCCTAAAGGAATTTCTTTTTTTAGGTATTTTTTCCAGTTTTAATTCTTTGAAATGGCGGTTTGCATTACTTTTTTTATTTGTGTATTATACCAACCAAGAAAGGAGGAAATGTATGTTAAATCAACTTATTTTAGTAGGAAGATTAGTTAAAAAACCTGAGTTGCGAGAAGCTGAAAATAAAAAGAAGTATACGTTTGTAACGTTAGCAGTACCAAGAAGTTTCAAAAATGTAAATGGTGAATATGATACTGATTTTATTGAATGTGCACTTTGGGATAATATTGCAGCTAATGCAGTTGAATACTGTGATAAAGGTGATATCCTTGGAGTTCGTGGTCGCATTCAAACAAGACTTATTGAAAAAGATGGTAGTAAGAAATATCTTTTAGAAGTCATAGCTGAAAAAATTACATTTTTAAGTAGCAGAAAAGCAGATGAATAGTCTGCTTTTCTTAATATGATATTGGTGTGTGAAAAGTGATGATGTAATTTTACATCGTAAGTATAAATTTGGTTAGTTTCTAATTAGTTAACTTGCCTCATAATTCGACAGGTTTTCAATATAATGAACCTATATTATGAACTATGAGGTGTTATTATGTTTTTGTTTAGTAAGAGATTAAAAGAACTCAGAAAGAAAAATGGTTTTACACAACAACAGTTAGGGGATATGATTGGTGTTACAAAAGTTAGTATATGTTGCTATGAAAATGGTACTAGAACTCCTACGTTAGATACACTTGTCGATTTAGCTAATTGTTTAAAAGTTGATTTACCTTATTTTTTAGGTTGTGAATATTTTGCAGTAGCTGAAGAAGATGGTAGTGTAGCTATTAATATTGCTAAAGATGAAATTGAATTAATTAGAGAGCTTCGTATGCATACAAAACTTTATGAAAAATTATTGGATGATCCTAAAAGAACTATGGATTATTTTGAAAAGAGAATAAGATAATGACGTATAAGAAATTATACGTTTTTATTTTGATATATATATGATATAATTTAGAAAAATAGGGTGATATTATGATAGCGGAACTTGATAAAATTTTAGATAAGATAGAGGCATTATATTATGATGTTGACATTGCTAGTAAAGGTAATGAGTTATTAGAATTATGGACTAAATATTATCAACTTGCCAGTTCATATAAGATTGAGCTTGATAGGGCATATGATTTATATTTATTGGGTGAGAATGTTTCATATGTGGTAAATGCAGATATTAATTATAAAAAAAATTTAGAAGTTCCTTATGATGTTATTGAGAAACTAAAAAATAATATTAGTAGTGGTATTTCTATTGAAGAAGCTAATGCATTATTGTCTTGGTGTATTAATCATACTTGGCATAACTTGTCATATTTTGGATTAGATATGTCTAGAAATTCATTAAATGGTTTTTGTGATATTGCTCAACTAAGTACTTTATATCCTTTAGAACAATTAGGACTTAAAGTAACTAAAAATAAAGCAGAGGATAGTTTTGATTATTGTTTTCATCATGCTTTTGGAACAGTAGAAATTCCTATAGTTGAAGAACATAAAGTCAGTAATAAATTATTTTTAATTGACCCTACTTATAAACAATTTTTTACTGCTGTTAGGTGTAATCATGGTAGATATTATGCTAAAGAAGAAAATACTGGTTTGGTTGTTGCACCTGATCCTGGTTACTTTATCAGAACTAGGGAAGAGAAAGATATAGTTGAATCGATAATTAAAAATGGTTTTATTTTACTATCTGATGATGTCGCTAAGGTATATGGTAATGGTTTTGAGAAGGCTTCTATTTCATTAGAAAAATATGGTAGATATGATGAAATTTCTAATCGTACAGGTAGTTATTATATTGATAGAATAAAAAACACTTCTGGTGAATACTGTATTAGTTTTGATGAATTAGAAGGATATGCTTTTGAAATTGATGTTCCTGTTATAAAAAATATTTAAAATAAATGACTTATTTGATATAATTTAAATAAATAGAATAGAGGGATTAAGATGGCAATTGTTGATATTATTAATAAAAAAAGATTAGGTAATGATTTAACTAAATTAGAATTACAAGAAGCTTTTTTAGGTTATTATAAGGGTTATATTACTGATTATCAGATGAGTAGTTTATTGATGGCTATTTGTATTAAAGGAATGAGTGATAGAGAAATACTAGACTTAACTGATATTTTTATTAAAAGTGGTGATGTATTAGATTTAGATGATGTAAATGGTGTTACTGTTGATAAACATTCTACTGGTGGTGTAGGTGATAAAACAACATTAGTGGTTGCTTCAATTGTTTCTTCTTTAGGTGTTAAAGTTCCTAAGATGAGTGGTAGGGGTTTAGGACATACTGGTGGAACAATAGATAAACTTGAAAGTATTCCTGGGTTTCGTGTTGATTTGACTGAAGAAGAATTTAAAAAACAATTAAATGAAGTTGGTGCTTGTATTATAAGTCAAACTAAGAATTTAGCTCCACTGGATAAAAAAGTTTATGCACTTCGTGATGTAACAGGTACAGTTGAATCTATTCCTTTGATTGCTACTAGTGTTATGAGTAAAAAGATAGCTAGTGGTGCTGATAAAATAATTATAGATGTTAAGGTAGGTACAGGCGCTTTACTTAAAAATCAAAAAGATGCAATTGAGATTTCAAGAATTATGAAACTTATAGGTAAACATTATGATAGGGAAGTAGAAACAATGATTACATATATGGATATTCCACTTGGCACTTCAATTGGTAACGCTTTAGAAATATTGGAAGTAACTAAAATATTATGTAATGAAGAAAATAATTATTTAGTTGCATTATGTAAGTCATTATCTAGTAAGATGATTCAAATGGCTTTAGGTAAAACAATCAATCAAGCTAATCAAATGGTTGAAGAAAGTTTAAGAAGTGGTAAAGCTTATCAAAAGTTTTTAGAAATTATTAAAGCACAAGGTGGAGATTTAAGCGGGCTTCGTGTTAGTAAAAATACACAAGATATTGTTTCTACTAGAAGTGGTCATATAGTTGATATGAATGCATATAATTTTGGAAAACTTTCACTTGATTTAGGTGGTGGAAGAGTAACTAAGGAAGATAAAATTGATCCTGGTGTAGGTGTTGTGCTTAAGAAAAAAATTGGTGATGATGTAAAAGTTGGGGATGTTTTATGTACGTTATATTTAAAAGAAGGAAGTAGTCCAGTTATTTTAGATATTGGTGATTATTATACTTTTACACAGATTTCTAGAAGTGAAAAACCTAGAGTTGCTGAATTATAAAAGAATATAGTTATCTATATTCTTTTTATTTTTCAATATATCTTATGTAGTATTCATCAAAGGTTAAATTATTATTTATTATAAATGTAGCTATTTCTTTTCCTACATAGCGATAATGCCAAGATTCATATTCATATCCAGTTATATTTTCTTTATCTTTAGGGTATCTTAAAATAAAACCGTAATTATGAGCATTTTCTTGCATCCATTTAAATTCTTCAGTTGTTTCAAAATTATTATAATCAGTTTTAGCATTATCGATATCGACTACTAATCCAGTTTGGTGTTCAGAATAACCCGGCCTTGCGGAATAAGTATCAGCTTTTTCTATGCCATCTTTTTTTACATAATTATCATATAGACCTTTTTGATAGTCATATGATCTATAAGCAGAGATAGCTCTAATTGTATAGTTTTGATCTTTGGCTGCTGTTGCCATTTTTTCAAATGCTTCTTTTGCTTCATATACTAATTGCCTAGTTGAGTTAGTAAACTCCTCTTTGATGTTAGTTAAATTATTTGGGGTATAATCTTCAGGTAGATAAATATATTTATTTACTAGTATAGTTATTTTATTTAATTTATTACTTAGTTTGGTATTTTGGTAAAATGGTTTATCAAGACCAATATTTACTCTAGTTATAATATCAGTGTCACTTAGTGATGGGTTGCATTTTTTATATTGTACATATCGGTCAAGATAGTTATAGTTAAAGTAGTCTAATTTTTTATCGATATTATTTAGTAAAGATAGTTTTTCTGTCTTTACATTTTTTGTTTTTTCATTTTGGACTGGATTTTTCTTTTCAGTAATTATTATTAAAGATATTATTACTACTACAATAAAAACTAATAAAAGATACCAAAATATTTTTTTCATATTTGCTCCTTTTTTATTTATTTTCTATTCTATATTATTTTTTTATATTAATTTTATTACTATTTAATAATATCTTAGGAGCTTTTTACATATTTTTTATTGAGGTGGAAGGTATGAAAAAGTTTATATCATTAATTTTAATATTTTTAATGTTGGTGCCTACTTTTGTTTATGCTGATGAAGATGTTACTCCTAATGCAGGAAGTAGTGTACTTATGGAAGTATCAACTGGTACTATTTTATACGAAAAGAATAAGGATAGTAGAGTAGCAGTAGCATCTCTTACTAAAATGATGGCTCAAATTTTAATATTGGAAGCAGTTGAAGCTGGTAATTTAACTTGGGAAGAAGAAGTAAAAACTAGTAGTAATGCAGCTGGTTATGGTGGTACACAAATTTATTTGCAACCTGGTGAAATGATGACGGTTAAGGATTTAATGAAAGGTATTAGTATGGCTTCAGCTAATGATGCTACAGTAGTGTTAGCTGAAAGAATTGCTGGTAGTGAAGAAGCTTTTGTTAAGATGATGAATGATAAAGCTAAAGAGTTAGGACTTAAAAATACTAACTTTGTAAATCCTACTGGACTTGATGAAGAGAATCATTATTCTAGTGCCTATGATATGGCATTAATTGCAATAGAACTTTTAAAACATGATAAGATTTTAGAATTCTCATCTGTTTATGAAGATTATTTAAGAGTTGATTCACCAAATAAATTTTGGTTAGTTAATACTAATAAAGTCGTATATAAAAATTACTATAGTAGAAAATTGCTATAGTAATTTTTCTTTATATTCAAAGTATTTAGAAAAAGTTAATATACCAATAGAAAATATTTGTGTGTGAATAATACTATAGTATTTTGGAATAATTTGGAAACTCATTCGTATAATTAGATGAATCAAAGTAGAGAAAAAGGAGGTAGATATATGATTCAATTATGCGAAGAGTTGGAATTAGAAATAATGAAATTTTTCTTAAAAACTAGTATTCCAAAAATTATTAATGAAAGGAAAGGTATTACTTCTAAATAAAAAAGGAGTGATATTAACTATGCTTATAAATACAGCAATCTATGTTAGAGTGTCTACGGAAGAACAAGCTACTGAAGGGTTTAGTATTCATGCACAAAAAGATAAGCTTACTAAATATGCGGAAGTAAGTGATTACAATATTGTAGACTATTATATTGATGATGGTATAAGTGGTAAAAATTTAAATGAAAGACCTGAGGTTACAAGATTAATTAATGATGTAAAATCAGGTAAAATTAATAATGTTTTAGTATACAAATTAGATAGATTAACTAGAAGTGTTAAGGATCTAATTTATTTAATAGAACTATTTGATAAATATAATTGTACTTTTAATTCTCAAACAGAGAAAATTGATACTTCAAATGCAGTAGGAAGAATGTTTGTTAAGATTATAGGAATATTTGCTGAATTTGAAAGAGAGAATTTAGCTGAGAGAGTAACTTTTGGATATGAGCAAAAAACGAAGGAAGGTAATTATACGAATTGTAATGGGGTATTTGGTTATGATTATCTTGTTGGTAAAGGTAAGTTAATTGTTAATAAAGAAGAATCTTACTATGTTAGAAAAATATATGAGTGGTATTTAGAAGGAAATTCAATGTTAAAGATAGCTAAGAAATTAAAAGATTTAAATGTTCCTACTAAAAGAGGAGGACATTGGAATCAATCTACTATTAATTCAATTTTAAATAATCCTCTTTATATTGGAAATGTTAGATATGGAGTTAATAAGAAAAATAATTTTGAAGTAGTTGGTAAGGATATAACAGGAATTATTGATAAGGATATGTTTTATGGGGTTCAAGAATTAATGAAGAAAAGAAAGAAGTTTCACAATAAGAAATATTCTTCAGACGATACCTATTATTTTAGAGTACTTAGGTGTAGTTATTGTAACGGAAAATATCACGCAAGACAACAAGTTCAAAGTGGTAAGAAATATATTACATATAGATGTAATGTACATCATAATAATAGCTGTAATGCTCCAGGATTTTCCCATTATAAATTAGAAGATTCTTTCTTAAAATATCTAGATAATATTAAAGACTTTAAATTTAATAAGAAAATATTAAAGAAAGAAGATAAATCAAATGAAAAAGAAGTTAATAAGATAAAACAAGAAATTGATAAGTTAAATCGAAAAAAGATAGATGCAACAGAATTATTTTCTATAGACAAAATAGATTATGAAACATTTAAAAATATTAAAGAAGTGGTTGATTCAAAAATAAGTGTACTAAATAAAGAGTTAGAG
>JAZOBJ010000014.1:0-17451 GCA_045595895.1 Candidatus Scybalousia sp.
ATTTCACAATGATTAGAACAACGATTACATTCAATACCTCGTGTTTCAAAATTATCTTCAGTAATACTAAAATTAAAGTGTGTTTTAATAGGTGCACGTTTAGAAAGAATAGCTACACCTAAAGCACCCATTAAATGACCATTTTTATCTACTATAACTTCGTTTCCAACTTCTTCCTCGAATGCCTTTTTAACACCAATATTTTTACTAACTCCACCTTGAAAGATAATAGGTGTTTTTATTTTTTTGCCTTTGCCAACATTATTTAAATAATTTGATACAACGCTTTTACATAAACCAGCTATAATATCTTCTTTTTTATATCCCATTTGTAGTTTATGAACTAAATCACTTTCAGCAAAAACTGTGCAACGTGCGGCAATTTTAGTAGGTTTTTTACTAGTTAATGCAATACTTCCAAAGTCTTCAACACTTACTCCTAGTCGGCTTGCTTGACTAGATAAAAAAGCACCAGTACCAGCAGCACATAATGTATTCATGGCATAATCAATAACGATACCATCTTCAATTAAAATGATTTTAGAGTCTTGACCACCAATTTCAAATATAGTTCTAACATTAGGGTATAGTGATAGTGTTCCAATAGCATGTGCGGTTATTTCATTTTTAATAACATTGGCATTTAACATAGTACCAATTAGTTTTCTAGCTGAACCTGTTGTTCCCACACCAATAATGTTTATATTATTTTTATCAACTTCATTTTCTAAATTATGTATTAGTTTTTTTACTGCTTCAATTGGATTTCCTTGTGTCCAAATATAGTTACTAGCTAAAATATTATTATTATCATCTATTATTACACCTTTGGTAGAAATAGAACCGATATCAACTCCTAAATATGCATTCATTTAATCATCCTTTCTTAATTTTTAACATGTCATAGAAAGCTTCTAATCTGGTTTTGATTCCAGTTTCACTAGTTTGTGAATCAAAAGAAAAATAAATGATTGGTTTTTTATAATCTTCACAAACTTTTCTAATAATAGGGATGGCACCTATTTCTGGAGTGCAACCAAATGGTTTAATATGAATAAAACCATCATAACCTTTATTGATTAGGTATTTCGTACGATAAACATTATCCATACCATCAGCACCGATTGTGTATTTACAGTATTCTTTTATGTAACGAAGATTTTTCTTTCTTTCTAGTCGTTTTTGGTATAAAAGATAACTGATATTAGTAAAACGTTTAACTTCAATATTCATACTAGCTAATTCTTTTTCTAAGAAGTAACTGGCAAATGGTTCCATAGAAGTATAAAGTTCACCAATAACTCCAACTTTTAAACAATCTTTTGGTTTATTAATTTTTAGTTTTCTAAATTTTCTTTTGTATTTTAGATATCTTAGTGTGAGTGAAAGGTAACCTCTACATTTTTTAAAGCTATTAAGCATTTCTGTTTTTAGATTAGTGAAACTGTTTTTTTCTACTTCAAAGCCAATGTTAAGTCTAATATAGTTGTCTATTTCATCCATATATCTAATCATCAAGATAGTTAGTAATGGATAATAAAGCATTTTATAAATAGGAATTTTATTATCTATTTTTTTAAAGGTTTTATATAGACTTTTAGGAGTGATTTTATCATTATCTACCAGAGTGAGAAGTTCGAAATCATAGCCTAAATCTTTTAATATTTTTTCTTGAACCTCAGCATAGTAACCATATCTACATCCACCACCAGCTTGAATTAAAACATTAGCGCCGTTATCTAGTGTTTCAATGAAATTTCCAATATTATATTTAAATGGTACACAGGCAAAATCAGGGGAGTATTTACTTCCAAGTTCGATAGTTTTTTTAGTAATAGGAGGGGACTCTATTACTGTATATTTAGTTAATTTAGTAAGTAAAAACTTTATAGGAATATAATAGTCACCAAGATGTGGAAAACTAATTATTTTTTCTTTCGACATGGTTTCTCCTTTCTTCTAAAATATCAATGAAACTTTCTATTCTAGTTAAGATTCCAGTATCGGTATTAGCTTCATCAATTATTAAGTTAGTAATAGGAATATTTACATTTCTAATTATCATTTCGTTACTTAATGAGTCTGGTCCACATGGAAAAGAAGTTATTAATATGATGCCATCTACTACTGGTTGGTAGTGAACAATGGAGGCAATAATTTCTTTATTATATGTCCAGTAATTTTTAAGAGTTATTTGTTTTACTTCTTTTTCTAGATATTTTGGATCATAGTTATCAGAATAAATAATTTCAATATTATTTTTTTCTAGTAGAGTTTGAATTTGTTTTCCTATATATTCATCGTGTAAATTGTAGGGATGTCCAGCTAGTAATATTTTAATTTTATTGGTGGTTGCGATAATGGATTTTTGTTTACTTATTCTTCGGGCTTTTAATAAATTATCTTTTTCTTTAGCTACTTTATATGCTTTAACTATTTTTCTATATGGAAAACCTAGTGTTAATCCCATAGTAGTAAAAGCATAGAATTCATCTTCTTTATTCTCAACATCAACGTTATAATGAATTAAATCTTTTTCAAAAACATTTTTTATTAAATCATAAAGAGCTGAAAAGTTAGTGCATAGTTTTTCATGTTTTTTTAAACATTTTAATCGTGGTACTAGAATATAGTCGCATTTATCAATTAGATAATTAACATGCCCCATATATATTTTCATAGCCATACATGCTTCATCAACACTAAGTTTAATGCCGTCTTCTAATATTTTTTTACTAGTATTAGGACTGATTATGACATCACATCCTAATTCTTCAAAGAAGGTCGTCCAAAGAGTTTCATATTTATAATATAGTAATGCTTTTGGGATACCAATTTTTATTTTATTCATTTTCATCATCTCAGTTAATTGTATGTTTGAAGTATTAATCTATTATTTAAAGAGAATATAAAAAAACGACATTTTTAATAAAATTTAATATTCAGTATTATGTTGATTTAAATTTAGGATTTTACCTTAGACAATTTCTAAAATTTGGTTTTATTTTGATTTCAATTTATGTTTTTGGTGATTTGTGTTGGTTAGGATATTCTGTTATAGTGCTGTTATCTTATGGAAAGAAGGTGTATCATGATAAATTTATTATCAACTAATCGTGTTGATGAACTATATGATCAAATTGAATGGATTGTTACTGCAAATAGGAAAAAGGTAGTGTATCAGATTAATACTACGATGTTAGAAACTTATTTCTTAATTGGTAAACTGATTGTCGAAAATGAGCAAAATGGAAATATCAAAGCTGAATATGGTAAGCAGGTGTTAAAAGAATTGTCGAAAAGGTTAACACGAAGATTTGGGAAAGTTTTTTCTCTTAGTAATATTAAATGTATGAGGAAGTTTTATTTGGTTTATCAAAAAAGCCAGCCAATGGCTGGCCAATTTAGTGAAATGCAAAAAAGTCAGACAGTGTCTGTCCAATTGAGCTGGAGTCATTACTGTTATCTTTTATCAATAGTGGATGCTGATGAACGAAGTTTTTATGAGAAAGAGTGTATTAATTGTGGTTTATCTAATTGTGTTTTTGCATCAACTTATACTTATTATATTCCGGATAAAGAATTATTAATTGGTGAAGTTGAAAAGATAGTTAAAGAAAGTAATAATCATTAGTAAAACTTGTGGAAAAATGATATACTTGAATAGAAAGGAGTAGATGTTATGGTAGCTAAAGTATTAGTAGAATTATCTAATAAAAATATCGATAAGACTTTTGATTATATTGTACCTGATTCTTTGGTTACTAAAATAAAAGTAGGTATTCGTGTTACCGTACCATTTGCTCATCAGACTTTAGAAGGGTTTATCTTGTCGGTTAGTGATAGTAGTAATAGTGATTTTGAATTAAAAGAAATAATAGATGTTGTTGATACTGATGTTATCTTAAATAGTGAATTATTAGATTTAGGTAAATATATTTCTGATACTACTTTGTCTACTTTGATAGCTGCATATCAAGCAATGCTTCCCAAGGCATTAAAGGCTAAAAATGGGGTAAATGTTTCTAAAAAAATGGAACATTATTTAGTATTAGGTGATGTTTCCAGTACTAGGTTAAATGATAAACAAGAAGAGATTATTTCATTAATTAGAGAAAATGGTAGAGTACTTAAAAAAGATGCTAATTTAATATCTAGTAGTAGTGTTAAGACTTTAATAAAGAAGGGTATCATTAAAGAAATAGAAGAAGAAGTTTATAGATTAAATCATGAATCTGAAGTTAAGACTAAATATCCACTTACTATTTTACAAGAAGAGGCAGTGGATACAGTTTTAAATAAAAAAAATACTAATACAACATTTTTAATTCATGGTGTTACTGGTAGTGGTAAGACCGAAGTTTATATGGAAATTATTGAAAGATTACTTCTAGAAGATAAAGAAAGTATTGTGTTAGTACCAGAGATTTCTTTAACTGAACAAATTGTTTCTCGTTTTAAGAATCGTTTCACTGATAGTATCGCTATTTTACATAGTCGTTTAAGTGAAGGTGAAAAGTATGATGAATGGAGAAGGATTGCTAGGGGAGAAGTTAAAATAGTTATTGGTGCTAGAAGTGCTATTTTTGCTCCTCTTAAAAATATTGGTGTTATTATAATTGATGAAGAACATACTGATAGTTATAAACAAGATAGTTGTAATCCTAAGTATCATGCTTTAGATGTTGCTAAATGGAGAAGTAATTATCATAATTGTCCTATTGTTTTAGGAAGTGCTACCCCAACTTTAGAAACTTATGCTAGAGCTAGTAAAGGTGTTTATGAACTTATTGAACTTAAAGAAAGAGTTAATAATAAAAAATTACCAACCATTCAAATAATAGATATGAATAAAGAAATGAAGAAAAAAATTGGCAACTTTTCTAAAAATTTAATTAGTTCAATGGAAGAATGTTTTTCTAAAGGAGAACAAGTATTACTTCTTTTAAATAGACGTGGTTATTCATCTTTTGTTTCATGTAAGAATTGTGGATATACTGAAAAGTGTCCTAACTGTGATATTACTTTAACTTATCATAAGAGTAGTAATAACTTAAGATGTCATTATTGTGGATACGGTACTAAATTAAATAATACCTGTCCAGAATGTAGGGAAGAAGCTATTTCTACTCTTGGTACTGGTACTGAAAAAATAGAAGAGGAATTAAATAAATTATTTCCAGATAAAAAAGTAATTAGAATGGATTTTGATACAACTAGTACTAAAGGTAGTCATGAAAGAATTATTAAAAGCTTTGCTAGTGGTGAATATGATATATTACTTGGGACTCAAATGATAGCTAAAGGACTTGATTTTCCGAATGTCACATTAGTTGGGGTAATTAATGCTGATACTAGTTTAAATATTCCTGACTTTAGAAGTAGTGAAACAACATTCCAATTATTATGTCAAGTTGCTGGTAGAAGTGGTAGAGGAGATAAGACTGGGCGTGTAATTATTCAAACGTTTAATCCTGATCATTATGCCATTACTTATGCTAAAAACCATGATTACTTAGGTTTTTATAATCAAGAAATGAGTATTAGAAGAAAACTTGGTTATTCACCTTATTACTATTTAACTGTTATTAAAATATTAAGTAAGTCTTATGATGAAGCCAGAGATGTTAGTAGTAAGATAGCATATTATTTAAAAAATAATCTTACTAATACTAGTTTACTTGGGCCTAGTATAGCTAATGTTTTTAAAGTTAATAATGTTTATAGATTTCAAATAGTTTTAAAGTATAAGAAAGAAGATAATTTATATAAAGTTTTAAATGATTTAATAGAGCATTATAAAACTAATTCTAAGATAAAAATAGATATAGATTTTAATCCTATACATATTTAGTTTAATTTATTAAAAAAACACCATACTATAAATGGTGATTTTTTTATGATAACAGGTTATGAAATTAAAAATATAAATCGTGAAAATGTTCTTATTTTGTATCTTAATTATGATAGTGAATTTGGAATGGATTTTAGATTACGTCATAAGAATGGTACTATGAAAGAAGAAATTAAAAGTTATATAAAAGATAAAAATATTAGATTTAATGGTGATAAAATAGCACTTTCTTTTGGTGGGATTATATTAGCAGTTTTATTATTAGTTGGTAATCCTACTACTGATGATATTAATTTAAATTATGTTAGTGATCATATTATTCCTGAAGATATAGTAGTTGTTGTTGATCCTGATATTGATGCTAGTGATAATTTAGTTGAAGATAAGGAAGAAATTGTTGATGAAATAATTCAAAATAAACCAAGTAATAATAATAGTAATCAGAACAATAATACAAATAATGAGTTATTAAAAGATGAAGTAGTTCAAAATAAGTCAAATGATTCCAATAGTAACCAAAATAATAATTTAAATAATGATGTTCCTAAAGATGATGTAATTATTGAAAATAATAAACAAGAATCTAATAATAATTCTTCTAGTAAACCACCTCAAGAGGAGATTATTCCTCTAGAAAAACAAGTTACAGTTTATAGAAATAATGGTAGTGTTATTACGCTTTCGATGACAGATTATTTAATAGGTGTTGTCGGTGCAGAGATGCCAGCTTCGTTTAACATTGAAGCGTTAAAGGCACAAGCCGTTGTTGCTCGTACTTATGCACTTAAGAAAATAGAAAATGGTGGGAAGTTAACTGATACTGTTTCTACTCAAAGTTATAAAGATAATGATGAATTAAAAAAAATATGGGGTACTTCTTTTGATACTTATTATAATAAAATAAAACAAGCAGTTTTAGCTACTAATGATATAGCTATTTATTATAATGGAAAATATATTGATGCAGTATATCATTCTACTAGTAATGGCAAGACTCAAGATGCTGTACATGTTTGGGGTAATAGTATTCCTTATTTAGTTAGTGTTGATAGTAGTTGGGATAAAAATGCTTCATCGTATTTAAGAGAAACTTCTAAAGATTTTAATAATGTACTTTCGTTACTTGGGGTAGATTTTAGAGAAGATATTAGTTTTGAAATATTATCAAGAGATGATAGCGGTAGAGTCTTAGAAGTAAGAGTTGGTGATAATACTTATAGTGGTGTGGAGTTTCGTACTTTATTAGGACTTCGTAGTGCTGATTTTGATTTGTCGTTATCAAATGGACTTTTAAATATTACTACTAGAGGTTTTGGTCATGGTGTTGGAATGAGCCAATATGGTGCGAATGGAATGGCTAAAGAAGGTTATAACTATTTACAAATTTTAAGACATTATTATAGTGGTGTTGGTATATATTAAAAAAATTAATTTTATGCAATTTATATATTGAAATAATTTATAAAACAAAATTTAAATTTTTCCTAAAACAATTTCTAAAATTCGTTTTTCTTTTATATGGACAAAATAATGAAATATTGGTATGATAAAAATAAACAAATGGTTAACAAATATAAACATCTAATAATGCTAGATTTAAATAGTAGTGAATTAGATAGGTTATCAAAAGGAGATGATTTTGTGGAAAAATGGATATTAATCTTATTTCTGAATTAACAGGATTATCGTTAAATGAAATAACTAATCTATAAACTTTAATTATAAGGAAGAAAATATATTTTTCTTCTTTTTTTAAATGCTAAAACCCTTGTTTTAAGCCTTTATTTATAGTATAATTTGGTAGTAGAATGGTAGTGATAATATGTACTTAAAGGAAATACAAGCATCTGGTTTTAAATCATTTGCAGATAAACTTAGTATTACATTGGATGATAATATTACTTGTATTGTTGGACCTAATGGTAGTGGTAAAAGTAATGTTGTAGATGCTGTTAGATGGGTGTTAGGAGAACAGTCTGTTAAGAGTCTTCGTGGTGATGGTTCTATGACTGATGTTATTTTCTCTGGTAGTAAAAGTCGTAATAGTTTAAATGTTGCTAGTGTAGCATTAATTTTTGATAATAGTGATAATTACTTAAAAGTTCCATATACTGAAGTTTCAATTAAAAGAAGAGTTTATCGTACTGGTGAAAATGAATATTTTTTAAATGGTGAGAAATGTAGGTTAAAAGATATTACTGATTTATTTATGGATAGTGGTATTGGAAAAGAAAGTTTTAATATTATTTCTCAAGGTGAAGTACAAAAAATATTATCTAATTCACCATATGATAGAAGAGTAGTATTTGAAGAAGCTGCAGAAGTATTAAAATATAAAAAGAGAAAAGAAGAAGCTATTCGTAAACTAGATAGGACTCATAATAATTTAGATAGAGTAAATGATATTATAGCTGAACTTGAAGTACAACTTGAACCTTTAAAAGAACAAAGTATTAAAGCTAAAGAATATTTAGAAAATAAAAGAGGTTTAGAACAAATAGAAGTTGCGTTACTTGCGTATGAAATAGAAGTTTTAAATACAGAATATCAAGAAGCAAAAGAAAGAATTAGTTCTTTAAATAATGAAATAGTAACACTTTCTGCTAGTAGTAGTGGGAGTGATGCGAAAGTTGATAATGAAAAAGTTAATTTATTAAGATTAGAAAAAGAAATTAGTGAACTTAACCAAAAGTTATTAGAACTTACTAAACAGGAAGAAAAATTAAATGGTGAAAAGAAGATTCTTCAAGAAAGAAGTAAGTATGATGCTACTGATAATAGAGTGCATGAAAATATAACTTTACTTAAAGAAAATGAACTTAAAACTAAAAATGATATTAGTCTTTTGGAACAAGAAATTAATGTTGATAAAGAAAGTTTATCTAAGCAAACTGAAGAACTAAGAAATTTAGAGATTGAAATTAATTCTGTTAATACAAAAATTGATTCTTATTTAAAAGAACAAAGTTTTAAGAAAAAAGATAATTATGATTTAGATAATAAAATTAGTGTATTGGAAAACTTTATTGAAAGTGGTGGGAATCTTCCTGTTTCAATAAAAAATATTATGAATAATCCAAGATTAAATGGTATTCATGATGTGATTGGTAATTTAGTAGAAATTGATTATAAATTTAGTAAAGCACTTGAAGTAGCACTTGGTGGTTCAAAACAATTTTTAGTAGTGGATGATGAAAGTAGTGCTAAAGAAGCTATTAATTATTTAAAAGATAATAAATTAGGAAGATGTACATTCTTTCCTTTAAATGTTATTAAAGCTAAGAGTGTTGATAGTGAAAATTTAAATGTTTTAAGACAAGAAATGGGATATATTGATACTGTAGCTAATATGACTAAATTTGATCCTAAATACAAAAATATTATTTATAATCAACTTGGGAATGTACTTTTAGTTACAGATATAGATGCTGCTAATAAGATTAGTAGAAAAATAAGCAATAGATATAAAATAGTTACTATTGATGGAGAAGTTATTCATGTTGGTGGTTCCATTACTGGTGGTAATTTAAATACATCACGTAGTATTATTACTGATAAACAAGAACTTGATAGATTACAAAAACAAAAACAAAATAATAATTTAGTAATTAAAGAACTAGACGAGAAAATAGAAGAAACTGAAAAAGAAAGGGATAGTTTATTTACTAAAAAAGAATCATTACAATCTAGTTGCATTTTGGAAAATGAAAGATTAAAAGGTAAATACAATACATTAGCAGAATATCATGAAAGATTAGAAACAGTTACTTCTGAATTATCTAGTTTATCACATGTAGTTGATTCTTCTATTTCTAAAGAAGAAGAAAGAATTATGAATGAGTTCTATGAAACTCAAAAAAGTAAACAACAAATAGAACTTGATTTAAGAACTATTAGTAAAGATAGAGATAAATGTAAAGCTGATATTGAAGAAATGGAAGCTAAGAATAAGTTAAATAATAGTACTCTAAATAAGAAACAAAATGAACTTAAGGATTTAGAAATTAAAGTTAGTAAGATGGATGTTAAACTTGATTATTATTTAAATACTTTAAGTGAAGATTATGAATTAACTTATGAAAAAGCTAAAGAAAAATATAAATTAGAATTAGAAGTAGATGAAGCTAGAACTAAGGTTAATACTTATAAAGCTAATATTAAAAGAATTGGTATGGTTAATCTTGCTGCAATCGAAGAATATGATAAAGTATCTGAAAGATTTAATTTCTTAGATAGTCAAAGAAATGATTTACTAGAAGCTAAAGAAACACTTCTTGAAATTATTAATGAAATGGATGAAGTAATGAAAACTGAGTTTTTAAAAACATTTAAGTTAATTCAAGAAGAATTTAGTGGTGTATTTAGACAATTATTTGGTGGTGGAAAAGCTGAATTAAAACTAACAGATCCAGATAACATATTAGAAACTGGCGTTGAAATCATTGCATCACCTCCAGGTAAAAAACTAACAACTATTTCACTTTTATCAGGTGGTGAAAAAACATTAACAGCAATTAGTTTATTATTTGCGATACTTAATGTTAGACCAATACCATTCTGTATATTTGATGAAGTTGAAGCGGCACTAGATGAAGCTAACGTTGATAATTTTGGTAGATATTTAGACCATTATAAGACTAAAACACAGTTCTTATTAATAACACATAAAAAGAAAACAATGGAATATGCTAATACTTTATATGGTATTACAATGCAAGAATCTGGTGTTAGTAAATTAGTAAGCGTAAAACTTGAAAATAAATAAGCAAGAAATGATAACTTTTCTTGCTTTTTTTAGTGAAAATTGGTTATAATATAATATAGAGGATATGATAATATGGAGAAAATAAAAAGAAGTTATGTTATTATCATTGCATTGTTAGTATTAACAGTGACTTTTTTTGGTGCTTCATATGCTTTTTTTACTAGTATAAATGAACAACATGGTAAGTTGAATATTGTTGCAGGTAGTTTAGATTATAAATTAGAAAGTGATAGTTTAAATGACGGTGTTCTTACATTAAGAGCTTGGGAGACTAAGAAATTAACAATCAAATTAATATCTTTAAATCAAATAAATTCTAAATATGAACTTTATTATAATTCAGATGATATTAGTGATGTTAATATTGGATATGATGTTGATACTGTTGATCCTGTATCAGGTATAATTAATGCAAATAGTACTAAACAAATAACTGTAGTAGTGGAAAATTTAAAAGATTCCACTTCGACTATTGAGTTTGGTGTAGTAGGTGGATTATTAAGTGATAATTTGGTTTTAATGGATGGCAATAGTTTAAGTAGTTTTAATGCGACACAAAGAAATTTTGCACAGGGTATTTTACTTCATAATAATTTAATTGAAAAAGAACCAACATTAACAGATTCTTCAAATAATACAAATGATGCCAGTGGATTGTACATGTCAACTGCTACAAATACAGGAGATCCAACATATTACTTTAGAGGAAATGTTCAAAATAATTATGTGGATTTTGCGGGATTTACATGGAGAATAGTTAGAATTAATGAAGATGGTACTATTCGTTTAATTATGCAAGATCTAATAAATGATAATACTAATTATAAATATAATTCAGTTAATACAAGTAAAGATGATATGTATTACACTAATAGTGATACTGCTAAACCAACGTTGGAGGCTTGGTATTCCAGTAATATAGGTAATAATATCAATTATTCAGAAAAAGTTGCAACCGGAGATTATTTTTGTGAGCAAGCAAAAGTTGCTTATGATAGTGATACTATTGTAAATACTGGTGCTGATATGACTGTTTATAGTAGTTATACTCCAAACTTTATGTGTTCAACTGATGGAAATAATAAAGGAGTTGTATCAGGAAGTATTGGTCTAATAACCTACGATGAAGCGGTCTATGCTGGTGGTTATAATGGAAAAAATAATAGTAGTTATTATCTATATAATAATTATGCATGGTGGATGATGAGTCCAGCTGATTTTGATGGTTCTATTGCTCGTGTATGGCGTGTCAGTACAGCTGGTAAAGTTTACTGTGTTAGTGAATATACTACTTCACATCTTCGTCCAGTAATTAATCTAAAAGCTGATACTGTTGTAACAGGTACTGGTGCTAGTGATAATCATTATGTTGTTCAATAAATATAAAAAATAAGAAAGCTTTCCATTTGGAAAGCTTTTTCTAATAATAATATGGATTGTAGTAATAGTTATTATTATAATATGTTGGATATGGATAATAATATGGTTGTGGATAATAGTTTGGTCTATTTCCTATTGCATATCCAGCTAAACCACCTAATAATAGTGGTGCGAATAATCCGCCACCAATTAATCTTTGATCATTATTGTTTCTAGTTTGGTACATATTTCTTGGATATTGTGGTATATTATAACTGTATGTGTTATACATAAAATCACCTCTTAATAGTATTTTATGTATAGGAAAGGAAAGAGTGAAAATGAGTGATAAGTTAAAAGAATTAGCTAATTTAATAGTAAGTTATTCTATACATGTTGAAAAAGGTGAAAAGGTTTTAATAACTACACAATCAATAGAAACTAGAGAGTTCGTTTCGTATTTGATTGAATCTATCTATAAGAGTGGTGGTGTTCCTGTTTTAAAGATTAATGATCCAATATTAGGTGCACAGCTTTCTGAAGGTAATAATGAGGGTAGAATAGAGGTTTTAAAAAAAATACAGGAAAATGAAGTTGAACTTTTTGATTCTTTTATAAACATTCGTTATTCGATGAATGATTATGAAACTAAAAATGTTCCTGGTGAAATGGCTAAGAAACTTAGTCAAGCACTATTACCTAGTTCTGATGTCAGAGTAAATCAAAGAAAATGGGTATTATTAAACTATCCATCTTTACTTGATGCTCATAAGGCTGGTATGAGTAGTCGTGAGTTTACTAATTTTGCATTAGATGTTATGACTGTTAATTATCAAATGATGGGAAAATTAATTGAACCTTTAAAAAGATTAATGGATAATACTGATAAAGTTAGAATAGTTTCACCTGGTACTGATTTAGAATTTAGTATTAAGGGTATGAATAGTATTCCTTGTGTAGGAGAAATGAATATTCCTGATGGAGAACTTTATAGTGCGCCAGTTAAAACAAGCGTTAATGGGACTATAACCTATAATACGCCTAGTCCTTATCAGGGTAATGTTTATGATAAAGTTTGTTTAGAGTTTAAAGATGGAAAAATAGTTAAAGCCACTTGTGATGGAGATAATGAGAAGTTAAATGAAATATTTAATACCGATGAGGGTGCTCGTTATGTTGGAGAATTCTCTTTAGGATTTAA
The DNA here is from genome assembly GCA_045595895.1 of Candidatus Scybalousia sp. Taxonomy (GTDB): domain Bacteria; phylum Bacillota_I; class Bacilli_A; order RF39; family UBA660; genus Alloscybalousia. The sequence goes on from JAZOBJ010000014.1 coordinate 13,180, forward strand.
TCCTAAAATTTTGTACCCAATGGGTGATATTTTATATGATGAAAAGATTTTAGGAAGCTTACATTTTACACCAGGACAAGCATATAAAGACTGTTATAATGGTAATGATTCAGGTATTCACTGGGATATGGTTTTAATTCAAAGAAAAGATTATGGTGGTGGAGAAATCTATTTTGATGATGTATTAATTCGTAAAGATGGGATGTTTGTGTTAGAAGAATTGAAACCACTTAATTTTGATTATAAAGGATAGGAAAAGAAGCAAATTTATTTTGCTTCTTTTGTTAGTCTGTATAAATTAATGCTTGGTTTATTGAAAAGTCTAAATTCATATTTACTTGTTCCTAGACCACCAGATACATATAATTTGGTATTATTTATTATATATTTTTCATTTGGATAATTTTTACCATAGTCAACTTTCATAATAGCGCCAATTTTTGGTAATCTTATTTGTCCATTATGTGAATGTCCTGATAGGGCTAGGTTGACATTGTATTTACTGATAATATCATCAATCACATCAGGTTCATGTAATAGTGAAATAGTGTATAAATTATCTTCTTTATCATAACTAAATGCTTGATCAATATTAGAATCGTTTTTTAATATACTACCAGTTCCAGTTAACATAATAGGGGTATTTCCCTTATAATAGACTAATTCATATGAATTATCTATAATTTTAAAATTAGTTTTATTAAATACTTTCTCAAAATTATCATTTATATAATCGTGATTTCCTTTTACTGCGTATAGTCCTGTTGTTGCTTCTATTTTATTTAACGCCTTTGTTAATTTATTTAAATCATCTTCAGTAGCTGTTTTTCTACGATCAATTAAATCGCCAGTAAATACAACTATATCAGGTTTTAATTCATTTATTTTATTTACTAGATTATTTGTTTCTTTTTCTTTAAATGTAGTTAAGTAGTGTAGATCTGTAAAGTGTACTACTTTGAAACCATGGAAACTATCTGGTAGATTTTCACTTTCTACTTTATATTCTCTAACTTCTAATCCTGTTGCGCCAATATATCTCATATATGAAGCAAGTAGGGTGAATACTATAAAAATAATTAATAATGTTTTTATTATAAATTTAGCTATTTTATTTTGTTTTTCTTTAGATTCTTGTTTTCTTAATTTTTTTTCTAGTTTTTTATTTTTTTCACTACGTGTTATCATAATATAATCATCGCTCCAACAATAGATAAAATAGCTAAAGCAGTATTATGAAATACATGCATTATTATAGAAGTATAAATATTATCAGTTTTATAATAAGTATAACCAAATGCGATTCCTAGTGAGCTGTATGGAATAATTAAAAATAAATCCCATGCGCTAGTTAAACTTAAAACAATGTGCAATGCACCAAAAATTAATCCAGAACCTAATATAAATAACCACTTATTTTTAAATATATCTTTAAATGCTTTTCTAAATGTTAATTCTTCAATGATTGGTGCTAGAATACCAATAGTTATTATAGATATCATTGGTGATGCTTTAATCATTGCTTGTACACCTTGTTCGTTGGCTGATTGTGCTTGTGGAATAAACATTCCGATTAGAATATTAGATACCATCATTAGGATTAAACCTAAGAACCAATATTTTATTCCTGTATCCATCATACTATAGAAGTTTCCTTTGATCTTGTTAAAATCTTCTTTTAGAGTTTTAAAATATATTTTTACTAGTATTAATAAAAATATAGTATCTGAGAAAGTTGTTAAGAATAATTGTTCTTTATTAGTTAAATTATTAATATCCATATTAAACAATTCAATTGGAATTAGTTGAACTAATGATATTAAGAAAAATAGTGCTATTACTAAAACTGATTTTGGTAATTTTCTTAAGTCAACAGCATTTTTTATAATTAAATAGTTAAATCCTGTCGATAATAGAATAGTTATTGGTAGTCCGATGTAGTTAAATTCTGTTTTAGCTAATTTGAATGCTAAAAAACATACCATAAATGATAATATTCCATAAATGAAAGTTTGTTGTTTATTCATCCTTATTTCTCTAAAATTATAAATAATAAATGGTACTACTGTTATAAAGATTCCTAACATGATAGTTAGACTTAGATTTTGCATTTTTTACCTTCTTTCTAATATAATCTTATCATAAATTGTTTAAAAACTTAACTTTTTTAATATTTTATTTAAAAATCCTATGTAAATAAGGAATTTTGTGTTATAATCTAGGTACAACGAGTGGGTAACCACTCGATTTTGTTTAGTCTAAAGGAGGAATTATGAAAGAAAAGATAATTGAAGCTGTAGGTAATAAACTAGATGATTTAGGTGTTTTTATTGATAGTGTTACTTATGGGAAAGTTGATAATGAAAATACTTTAACTATTGTTTTAGATAGTAGTGAAATGATAACACTTAACAAAGTAGTAATGGCTACACGTATTATTAATCCAATCTTAGATAAATTAGACTTAATTAAAGAAAGTTATACACTTGATGTATATGCCAAAGAAAAGGGAGATGTAGAGTAATGAATGGTAAGGAATTTATTAAGGCAGTAGACTTAGTAGAGAAGGAAAAAGGGATTAATCGTGAAATTATTTTTGAAGCAATGGAAAATGCTCTAATGGCAGCTTATAAGAGAAATACTGGTATTCAAAATTCAAAAGTAATTATTGATAAGAAAACAGGAGATATTAAAGTTTATTCTTATTTAACAGTTGTACCTGATGAAAAAGAAGACGATGAAGAATCAGATGGAATTGATTGGGATATCGAAATTAGTTTAACAGAAGCTAGAAAAATTAATAAAACTTATAATGTTGGTGATACAATCGATACTGAAGTTACACCTAAAGATTTCGGTAGAGTAGCAACATCAACTGCTAAACAAGTATTAATTCAAAAAATAAGAGAAGCTGAAAGAAATAGTATATTAGATGATTTTGGAGATAAACAAGATGAGATGTTAATTGGTACAGTAGAATTAGAAGATACTGATAACTATTATATTAATCTTGGTAGAAGTAATGGTATTTTACCTAAGAAAGAATGTATTCCTGGTGAGAAGATTCAAATGGGAAGTCAAATTAAAGTTTATGTTAGTAAAGTAGATTCTAATAGTAAAGGCTTATTAATTTTACTTTCTAGAACTCATTATGGTTTCGTTAAGAGATTATTTGAACTTGAAATACCTGAAATTAATGATGGTACAGTTTTAGTATATAGTGTAGCTAGGGATGCTGGAAATCGTAGTAAGGTGGCTGTTTATTCTGAAAAGAGTAATGTTGATCCAATTGGTTCATGTATTGGAGAAAAAGGTAGTAGAATTGGTAACATTCTAAGAGAATTAAATGGTGAAAAAGTAGATATCGTTAAATATGATAAAGAACCTGCAGTGTTTATTGAAAATGCATTATCACCAGCTAAGGATTTAAAAGTGTTAATTATGGATCCTAAAAAACAAGAAGCTTTAGTAGTAGCTGATGGAGATAACTTCTCATTAGCTATTGGTAAAAAGGGAATGAACGCTAAACTTGCTTCACGTTTAACTAAATATAAGATTGATATTAAAACAAGTGAACAAGCTAGCGAAATGGGGATAAATTTTAGGGATGAATAATATGAAAGTTAAAAAAATTCCAATGAGAATGTGTTCTGTGACTAGAGAAAGATTTCCTAAGATTGAACTTTTAAGAGTAGTTAAAACTCCGGAAGGAGAAGTTAAAGTAGATTTAGGTGGAAAACTAAATGGACATGGAGCATATATTAAAAAAGATTTAAGTGTTTTAGAAAAAGCTATTAAAACTAAATCTTTAGCTAAAGCATTAGAATGTGAAATACCAAGTTCTGTATATGAAGAAATAGAAAATATTATTAAAAATAATTAATAGATTGTGGTGATATTATGCCTGGTAAAAGAGAAGAATATTTAACATGGGATGAGTACTTCATGGGTCAAGCTTTAGAGGTTTCTCTTAGGTGTAAAGATCCTTCAACACAGGTTGGTGCTTGTATAGTTAGTAGTGAAAATAAACAAGTAGGGATTGGTTATAATGGTCTTACTAATGGAATGGATGATGATAAGTTTTGCTGGGATAGTCCTGGTGAGGCAATAGGAGATATTTATACAACTAAAAATCCATGGGTAGCGCATGCTGAAGCTAATGCCATACTTAATTCACATGGTACTGATTTAAGAGGTACGACAATCTATGTTACTTTATTTCCTTGTAATGAGTGCGCTAAACTTATTATTCAAGCTGGGATAAAGAAAGTA
>JAZOBJ010000015.1:0-30694 GCA_045595895.1 Candidatus Scybalousia sp.
AGTAGTAACAGATGAAGAAATAGAGAATGCATCAAAAGCAGAAATAAGTAATATAACTATTGGAGATACTGAATTAACTAAAGTTGAAAATGAACAATATGATTATGAGACATCACTACCAGAAGGAACAACAGAAACAACTATAGATATTGAAACAGATAGTCCTGATGCAACAGTTACAGTAGAAAGACTTGATAGCCTAGCATATTCATCAAATATTAAAAGACTTGCTACTAAGAAAACATTAGATTTATTACCAGGAGATAATTATTTTAAGATAACAGTAATAAGTGAGAATAAAAAAGTAGAGAATGAATTTACTTTAAAGATTAGTGTAGAGAAACAAGCTGAAAAAATAACTATCTTTAATAAACAATTTGATGTAATAGATGCAAAACCAACTTTAACAGATTCATCAAATAATACAAATGATATAAGTGGATTATATAAATCAACTGCTACAAATACAGGCGATCCTACATATTACTTTAGAGGTAATGTAGAAAATTATGTAGACTTCGCAGGATTTACATGGCGAGTAGTTAGAATAAATGAAGATGGAACAATTCGCTTAATAATGCAGGATGGAATCAATGATAACGCAAAATATAAATTTAATCCAACTAATGTTGATTATAATCAGATGTATTATACCAATAGCAATGTGGAAAATGGCGCAATGAAATCATTAGAGGATTGGTATAGTAATAATATATCTAATAATGCTAGTTATTTAAATAAAGTTGCTGATATGAATAATTATTTTTGTGAACAGGCAAAAGTAAAAAATATAATAGATGCTACATCTGGTAGTGTTACAATGGAACTATATTCTACTTATATACCTAACTTTAAATGTTCAAAAGATGCTAATGGCTATGGGGTAGTTAATTCCAATATTGGATTATTAACATATGATGAAGTTATACATGCTGGTGGATATCTTGGACAAAATAATAGTGATTATTATTTATATAGCGCTAATATTTGGTATACAATGAGTTCTAGTGGTGTTGATGGTAGTAGTGTTAGAATATGGTCTGTTACTAATGGTGCCTTTGGTGCTACATTGGCAAGGGTTACAAATGCTAATTATACACCTATTTTACGCCCGGTTATCAACTTGAAATCTGATGTTACAGTAACAGGAACTGGTACTAGTGATGATCACTGGGTAGTTCAATAGATAGTTTTATAGAAAAATCTAGTAATAGGTTTTTCTTTTATTTTTGGGATGATTATGTTATAATATGTGCAATTTGTGAGGGATGTAGTATGAAATTAAGAGTAGGTAGTATAGTACCTGATATGGAAATGAACGCAGATGTTTCTTCTGTTGTAAGATATGGTTATATTAGTTTCTTGTGTGAAATGGATAAAAGTATTAAAGAAAATTTAACTAATCATCTTTCTATATTTGATGGTGAATTATTAATTGATATTGATAGTATAAATGGTGTTGATTCAGATATTGAAGAAGAGGAAAAGAAACTGTGTTTAGATATAATTAATGAAATACGTAGTAGTTTAAATAATGGTGTTGATGCATTTCTTAAGTGTTTTGATACTTTAGAAATAGTTATTGATAATATTGAAGGTTTTGATAACCTCGATAAGCTAATTTATGGTTTAGATATTCCTATTATTTTAGATGTTCGTGATATAGATGATTCTTATTTAATTGAAAATATTACTGAAATAGATGAAAAGTTGAAGAAAAATTATAAAAATAAAATTACTTATTGTATAAAACAGTGTATGTATGAAAATGATGCTCACTATGAAGATTGTAGTTATTCTATTGATGATGTTTTATTAGTTTTAAATTTTTTAGATAATATAGTAAATGATGTGGAAAATTATAATTTTACAGTTTTTGAGAAAATTATGTATGTTTATGATATAGTTAAAGATAGATATTTTATTGAAGCAGCTGAAGGGGAAAGTTATTTAGAATCCAGAGATTTAGCTAGGGTTTTTAAAAGTGATAAGATTGTTTGTTTTGGTTTTGCGATGTTGTTTAAGAGTATACTTGATAAATTAAATATTAGAAATGAAATTGTACTTTTAAATGGAATTTCTAATCCTCTTATTGGACATGCTAGAAATTTAGTATGTGTTAATGATTCTAAGTATGAATTAAATCATATTTTATATTTTGATGCTACGTGGGATTGTAAAAAAGATGATGATTTTGTTGATGTTAATAGATACGATAATTTTGCTAGAAACAAGATTTATTTTGTTAAAAAGGATTGGAATAAACTTGATGATTATTGTTATTTGCCATATTTTTTAAGAAAGGATAATGATTATAGTTTTTTAAATTCAGAAACAAATCGTAAGTATCGTAATATTAAAAAAATGTTTAATATGATTGATTGGCAAAAATATTGTATAGATAGTAATCTTGATGAAGAGTTTGTTGAAAAATTTTCGCGATTAATGTCTCGATATCCATATGTTTGGTTTCCTATATTTAGTGATTGTGATTTTTGTGTAGAAGCATATAAAGAATGTTGTAGAATGTTAGAACGTAGAGTTAGTAATTATTCATTTCTTAGATGTTTATATACAGTTAGGAGAGTTCAAAATCATATTAATCCAGAAAAATATAATTTTGATAAAGATGAATTAATTAGTGTTTATGAAAAATATATAGGCTTAGGTAATTCGAGAGAACATCAGTTGATGAAACTAATATTTGGTACTAATTTGAATTATGATAAATTAGAAGAATTTGAAAAAGAAGATATTGCTGATAGTAGAGAAAAATTATTGTCATATCTAGGAATATTAAATAATAATATAAATAATTTAGAATTAGATAATAATACTTCTGTAAAAGAAGCTATAAAGATATTGAAAAAATAGAAAAAAGTGATATAATTTAGATATCATGTTTAAAGACTGTGATTAAGAAGTAGTAATAAGATACTTTATTTAGAGAGAACTTGTGGTTGGTGTAAACAAGTAATAAAGTCTTATGAATTCGCCTTATGAGTTTCTATTGACGGATCTTCACGTTAAGAAGAATGAGATATAGAGTAATCTATAAATTAAGGTGGTACCGCGACTTTTTCGCCCTTATGGGAGAAATAGTCGTTTTTCTTTTTTTACAGTTAAATATAAAGGAGGATATTTATGAATGATAAAATAAATATGATTAAAAATGAATTAGCTAAAGATATAGTTTTAGTTACTTCATTAAAAGAACTTGGTGATTTAAAAGTTAAATATTTAGGTAAAAAAGGTTTAGTTACTGAGTTAACTAGTAATATGAATCAATTATCTATTGAAGAGAAAAAAGAGTTAGGTAAAGCTTCTAATGAGATTAGAAGTTATGTTAATGATAATATTAATGCTTTAGAAGAAAAGTTAAAATTAGAAGAATTAAATAGAAAGTTAGAAAGTGATACTATTGATATTAGTTTACCTAGTGAGAAGATTAAGAGAGGTTCTCGTCATCCATTTAATAGAATTATTGAGGATGTAGAAGACTTCTTTGTATCGATGGGTTATGATGTAGTTGATGGACCTGAACTTGAAACAGATGAAAACTGTTTCCAAAGATTAAATGTACCACTTGGACATCCAGCAAGAGATGCTCAAGACACTTTCTATATTGATCCTGAATATTTACTTAGAACACAAACTTCTAGTGTTCAAGCTAGAACAATGCAAGCAAATACTGAAAAAACACCAATTCGTATGATTTGCCCTGGTAAAGTTTATCGTAGAGATGATGATGCAACTCATTCTCATCAATTTGGGCAAGTAGAAGGATTAGTTATCGATAAAGATGTAAGTTTAGCAGACTTAAAAGGAACATTAGAATTGTTTGCGAAGAAGATGTTAGGAGAAAATACTAAAGTTAGATTTAGACCTAGTTTTTTCCCATTTACTGAACCTAGTGTAGAAGTTGATGTTAGTTGCTTTAAATGTGGTGGTAAAGGATGTAGTTTATGTAAACAAACTGGATGGATTGAATTATTAGGTGCTGGTATGGTACATCCTAATGTACTTAGAATGGGTGGATATGATCCGGAAATATATACTGGTTTTGCGTTTGGAACTGGTTTAGATAGATTAGCAATGTTTAGATATGCAATAACTGATATTCGTTATTTATATACAAACGACATTCGTTTCTTAGAACAATTTGATAGAAAGGATGAAGAAAATGAAATTAAGTAGAAAATTTGTTAGTAGTTATGTTGATATAGATGTAGATATTAAAACTTTAGCAGAAGATATGACTGGAATTGGAAATGAATACGATTACTGTGGTAAATTAATTCCAGCTACTAAGTTAGTTGTTGGTGAAGTATTAGAGTGCGTTGATCATCCTGATAGTGATCACTTACATATATGTAAAGTTAATGTTGGTTCTGAAGTTTTAGATATAGTTTGTGGTGCTCCTAATGTTAGAGTAGGACTAAAAGTTATAGTAGCGTTAGATGGAGCAGTTCTACCTGGTGGTACTATTAAAAAAGGTATGATTAGAGGGGTAGAATCTAATGGTATGTTATGTTCAATGGCTGAACTTGGACTTGATAATAAGTTTTTAACTGAAAAAGATATTAAAGGTATCCATGAACTTCCTACTGATGCACCAGTTGGAGAAGACGCAATTAAATATTTAGAATTAGATGATGAAGTTATTGATTTTGAACTTACTTCTAATAGAGGAGATTTATTAAGTATCTTAGGTATGGCTTATGAAATTGGTGCTTTATATGATAAAAAAGTTAAAGATATTGATTTAAGTTTTAATGAAAATAGTGAAGATATTAATGATTCATTTGAAGTTGATGTTAAGACTGATAACTGTCCATTATTTTTAGCTAAGAAAGTTAAGAATGTTACTATTAAAGAAAGTCCTACATTTATTAAAAATAGACTTATTGCTTCTGGAATTCGTCCAATTAATAACGTAGTAGATATTAGTAATTTTGTAATGCTTGAAACTGGGCAACCACTTCATTATTATGATAGTAATCGTTTAGGTAATGTTTTAGTAGTTAGAATGGCTGATCAAGATGAAAAACTTACTACTCTTGATTCAATTGATAGAACTTTATCTACTAGTGATATCGTAATAGCTACAGATAATGAAGCTGTAGGACTTGCTGGTGTAATGGGTGGACTTACTACTGAAATAGAAAATGATACTAAAGATATTATTATCGAATCAGCTATTTTTAATCCGACTTTAATTAGAAAAACTAGTAAGAAAATTTTAAGAAGTGAAGCTAGTAATCGTTTTGAAAAAGGACTTGATCCTAAAAGAACTTATATGGCTGTTATGAGAAGTTGTCATTTACTTGAAAAATATGCTGATGCAGAGATAGTAGGTGGAATGGTTGAATATAATACTTTGGATATGAGTGATGAAGTTATAGGTATTACTATAGATAAAATTAATAAAGTATTAGGTATAGAATTAGATAAAGAGACTGTTTTAAGTATATTTGCACGTTTAGGATTTAACTATCAAGATAATGGTGATGAAATATTAGTTACTGTTCCTACTAGAAGAACAGATATTTCTATTACAGAAGATTTAATTGAAGAAGTAGGACGTATTTATGGTATAGATAATATTGTTGGTAAGAAGATGGTATTACCTGTAAAACCTGGTAGCGTTAACAAAAATAATCGTATTATTAGAAATAAGTTAGCTAATTTAGGATTAAATGAAACTTTAAGTTATGCTTTAATTCCTGAAAGAGAAGTATATAAATATACAACAGATGAATTTGAAATGGTTAAGGTACTTGATCCAATGAGTGAAGAGAGAAATACACTGCGTCATAGTTTAATTCCATCTCTTATGATGATTTATGAATATAATAAAGCACGTGGTAATAAAGATGTTTGTATTTATGAAATTGGTAAGGGTTTTGGAAAAGTTAATGATGAATATGTTGAAGAAAGTAAATTAGCTATTTTGATGACAGGTATTTATTCTACAGGTCTTAAAACTAAAAAAGTAGATTTCTATATAATTAAAGGTGTAGTAGAAGAATTGCTTGAATATCTTGGTTATAATAATCGTTACAGTTTAAGAGTAGAAGATATACCTAATGAACTTCATCCTGGTCAAAGTGCATCAATTATTTTAAATAATGTTAAGATTGGTTTTGTTGGAAAAGTTCATCCTAGTGTTACTAAAGATGATATATTTGTTTTAGAAATTAATTTAGATAAAATGTTTACTTTTAGAGTAAAGGGAATGCAATATAGAGAAATATCTAAATTCCCTGGAATTAGTAAAGATTTAGCTTTCGTAGTTGATAAGAAAATCCCTGCTAGCGATATTGTTGCTGCAATTAAAAAAGAGGGTGGAAAACTTTTAACTAATATTTCTATCTTTGATGTTTATGAAGGAGAAAATGTTGGTGAAAATGAAAAATCAGTTGCTTTTAAATTAGTTTTTGAGGATCCAACTAAGACACTTAATGATGAAGAAGTTATGGAAGTATTCAATAAGATAATTAATGGTGTTGAAACAAAATTAAACGCAAAAGTTAGAGATAAATAAGAAAAAGTTCAATTTTTGAACTTTTTTTCATTTTGTTTAAGTAAATTGTTAATTTTTTTAAATAATCTTATTAGGGGGTGTTTTATAAAATTTATTTTAATATGTGGGATATGTGAAAGGAGTAATATGAATTATTATAATGAAATAAAACAACAACTGCTAAATAATGAAGTAAATAAAATAGTAAAAACTTATTCGATAAATAGAAGTGATTTGAATACTTACTATAATGTTGGAAAGATGTTGAGTGAAGCTGGTAAACATTATGGTGAAGGAATAATAAAAATATATTCTAAAAAATTAACGTGTGAACTAGGAAAGGGTTATACGTTTACAGCACTTACAAGAATGAGAAAATTGTTTATACTTTTAGAAAAACTTGCGACAGTGTCGCAACAATTATCATATGGTCACTATGTAGAATTATTGCCATATGAAGATATCAATAAAGTGAAATATTATATTAAAATAATCGAAGAACAAAATTTATCTATTAGACAATTGAGAAGTAGAATTAAATCTAACGAATATGAGAGGTTGGATGAGGAAATTAAATATAAATTAATAAATAATGTTGAAAGTAATGTGATGGATTTTGTTAATAATCCGATACTAATTAAAAACAGCAATAATTATAGAATAATATCAGAAAAAATATTGCAAAAATTAATTCTTGAAGATATACCATCATTTTTGGAGGAATTGGGTGATGGGTTCACTTTTATTAAAAATGAATATAAAATCAAATTAGGTAATAAGTATAATTATGTTGATTTGCTTCTTTATAATATCAAATACAAGTGTTATGTAGTGGTGGAATTAAAAGTAACAAAATTAAAGAAAGAACATACTGGTCAAATTCAAATATATATGAATTATATTGATAAGAATATTAAGACATTAGAAGAGAATAAAACAGTAGGTATAATTATTTGCAAACAAGATGATGAATATATAATTAAATATTGTTCAGATGATAGGATAATAGCTAGAAAATATGACTTAGTTTAATATAAAATAGTTTGAGAAAACTTAAATAAGTTCTTTTTAAATTGACTAAATATCTAATTAAACTTATAATGTATATTAAGGTAGTAAACTATAAAGATATAGTGGTTTTTATTATTTTTTGATTGTAAATATATGGAAATTATTATATAATTTATAGGAATTTGTTAGAAATTGGGGTGTGTTATGGAAAAGGTTTATATTTTAGGGCATCAAAAACCTGATACTGATTCAATTACTAGTGCTATTAGTTTATCATATTTAAAGAATAAACTAGGTATGAATACTGTTCCTGCTAGATTAGGTGATATTAATGATGAAACTAAGTTTGTTTTAGATTATTTTGATGTACCAGTGCCTGTTTTATTAGAAGATGTTAAACTACAATTAAAAGATTTGAATTATCATAAAGATTATTACGTTAATTATCATACTTCAATAGAGGATGCATATCAATATATGCAAGACAAAGGGATTACTGGTGTTCCTGTTGTTGATAATAATAAAAAGTTTATTGGTTTAGTTACTGTTAAGAATATAGTTAAAGATTTAATTAATGGGGATTTTAGTTTATTAAAGACATCATATGATAATATTGTTGGTACTTTAGATGGTGAAGAAATATTAAAATTTGATGATGAAATTAATGGTAATATATTGGCTGCTTCTTATCGTAGTACTACTATTTTAAATAATGTTACTTTAGGTAGTAATCATATATTAATAGTTGGAGATCGCCATAGTGTTATTGAGTATGCAATTAAATCTAAGGTTAAATTATTAATTATTGTTGGTAATAATGAAATAAAAGAGGAACACTTAGAATTAGCTAAAGAAAATAAAATTAATATTATTAGGACTGGTTATGATACTTTTCATACAACTAAAGTAATTGGCTTAAGTAATTATTTAGGTAATGTTATATCAGGAGATAGACCATATACTTTTGATGAAGGTACTTATTATGATGATTTTGTGATTAAAACGAGTAAATTAAAACATAATAACTATCCAATAATTAGTAAGGATGGTGTATGTAAGGGATTGATTCGTATTACTGAAATTACTGACAAAAAACGTAAAAAAGTAATATTAGTTGATCATAATGAATTTGAACAAAGTGTTGAAGGTTTAGATGAGGCTGAAATTATAGAAATTGTAGATCACCATAAAATAGGTAGTATTTCAACAAAAAATCCAATTAATTTTAGAAATATGTCTGTAGGTAGTACTAATACTATTGTTTATCAAATGTATAAGGAAAATATGATTAATATACCTAAAGGGATTGCTGGTTTGATGTTAGCTGGTATTCTATCTGATACATTATCTTTAACTAGTCCAACTACTACAGATGTAGATAAAGAAGTTGTTTTAGAACTTTCTAATATTTTGAATATTGATTACCAAGAATTTGCACTTAAAATGTTTAAGGCTGGTACATCATTACAAGGTAAAACTGTTGAAGATATAGTTAATGCTGATATAAAGGCTTTTAACAGTGATGATTTAACTTTTGCAGTTAGTCAAGTATTTACTTTAGATATTGATTCTGTTTTTGAAAAGAAACAAGAGTATATTGATTATATAAATGTACTTGCTAAAAATAGAGATTATAGATTAGTAGTTTTAGTAATAACTGATATTATTCGTAATGGTAGTTATTTACTTTATACAGATGATGCAGGTGATATTATTTCTGATTCATTTAATTTTATGGATGTAGAACAAGGTATTTATGTTGATGGTGTAGTATCAAGAAAGAAACAAATTGTTCCTGCTATTATGGATTCAATTCGTTAAGAAAAGGTTTTCTTTTCTTTTTCTTTCTATTTAATATATTTAAATAATATGATATAATGGTAAAGATTGGAAAGGTGATTATATGAAATTCGTTATATTAATGATTAAAGGTTTTATTATGGGAATAGCTAATATTATTCCTGGTGTTAGTGGTGGAACATTAGCTCTTACTTTAGGTATTTATGAGAAATTTATTGGGGCACTTAGTCATTTTTTCTCTAACTTAAAAGAAAATATTAAGTTTTTACTTCCTATTTTTATAGGAATTGGATTATCTATTATTACTATGAGTAGTGTTATTACTGCTAGTTTTAATAATTATCCGATCCCAACTACATTATTTTTTATGGGATTAGTTATCGGTGGTATCCCAATGTTATTTAAAAAAGTTAATAAAACTAAAGAAACTAAACAGGTTTCTAGTTATGTTATTATGGCTTTAACTTTTGGATTAGTTATGGTTTTGGCTTTCTCAAAAGAGTTATTTGGTAATGGATTAGGGGATGCTAATTTAGATAATTTGAGTGTTTTAGGCTATATTTGGTTATCTATTATTGGAATTATAACTGCTGCTACTATGGTTATTCCTGGTGTTAGTGGTTCATTAGTTTTAATGCTATTAGGTTATTATTTTCCAATAGTTAATGTTATTAAAGAGTTGAGTCATTTTGAAAATATTTTTAGTAATATTTTTATTGCTGGATTCTTTGGTGTTGGTGTTATTGTTGGTATGGTATTAGTTGCTAAATTAATTGAATGGTTACTTGCTAAATATGAAAAGAAAACTTATTTTGGAGTTATTGGATTTATAATAGCTAGTGTTATAGCAATACCAGTTTCTGTATATCATGAAGTTGGTACTATTATATTTACATTACCACAAATTTTAATTGGTATTATATTTTTAATAATTGGTGGAGTAGTTGGTTATAAGTTAGGAGAAAAATAATATGGATATTGGTGTAATTATATTAGCTATTATTCAAGGTATTGCTGAATTTTTACCAATTTCATCTAGTGCTCATTTAATTATATTTAGGGATTTATTTGGAATTGGGTCTAGTAGTGTTAATGGTGATTTAGCACTTGCTTTTGACATTGCACTTCATTTTGGTACTTTGTTAGCTATAGCTACATATTTCTTTAAAGATTTTTGGAATATGGTTATTTCCGGTCTTTCTAAAGGTGTTACGACTAGGGAAGGAAAATTATTTTCGTATATTGTAGGTGCTACAATTCCTGCTGCTATTATTGGTGTATTATTTGAAGATGTAATTGAAAATGTTATTAGAAGTAATTATATTTTAATAGCTATTGCTTTAATAGTTATGGGTGTTATTATTTATTTAGCTGATAAATATTCAAAGCAAGAAAAGAATTTTGAAAAAATGGGTTTTAAAGATGCAATGCTTATAGGATGTAGTCAAGTATTTGCTCTTATTCCTGGATTTTCTAGAAGTGGTACTACTATTGCAGCAGCTAGAGGATTAAAATTGAATAGAGAAGAAGCAGCTAAATTTTCATTTTATTTATCTGCTCCTGTAGTATTTGGTGCGGTAGTTTTATCCATATTTGATACTGCTACTATAATAGCTATTGCTAGTAATTTAAGTATTTTTATAGTAGGGGTAGGAGTAGCTTTTATATCAGGACTTTTATGTATTGAGTTTTTACTTCAATATATTAAGAAAAATGATTTTAAGTTATTTATGTGGTATCGAGTTTTATTAGGTGTTGTTGTAATTATTTATACTATTGTTAGGTAGGGATTATTATGGGATTATTATTAACTTTATTATTAGGTTTATTTATTATAATAGGAGCAGTAGTTGTTTTTGCTACTAAGAATAATGATAAGTTCGTACAATTTTCTATAAGTTTAGCTTTTGGAGTAATAGCTATGTTAATAGGTGGACATTTACTTCCTGAAGCATTTGAAGTTATAGATACTGGTAATAGAATATATGATGTTATATACATATTAGTTGGTGCGGGTATTGGGTTTATGTTACTTAAAGTACTTGATCACTTTATTCCTGATCATGAAGATGATCCAAATAGTAGTGAAGATGATGATAAAAATTTACATCATATTGGGCTTGTTTCTAGTATAGCTTTAGTTATTCATAATGTGGTTGAAGGTATGGCTATTTATTTACTTGTAACAAATGATATAAAAGCTGGATTAATGGCTTGTATAGGTGTTGGACTTCATAATATACCTCTTGGTATGGTTATTGCTTCAACTTTTTATAAAGCTAATAAAAATATCAAGAAAACATTATTTATTATTTTAGGTATTTCTCTTTCTACTTTTATTGGTGGACTAGCTATTTATTTGTTTGATATATCTAGTATTATGGGATTATTAGAAAGTATTACTATAACATTGACTATAGGAATGTTATTATATATTTTATTTATGGAATTATTAAGTAAAGTTATTCATAGTAAAGATAGGAAGATAACTGTTTGTGGTGTTTCTTTAGGAATTGTTTTATTAATATTAGCTATGTTTATACATGTACACTAAGAGACAAATTGTCTCTTTTTTCTTGCTTTATATTTTATAAAATATTATAATTAATTTATAAGATAAGGAGTTGTTTATATGAATAAAACGAAGAATATTATAATTGTTACGTTAATGTTATTTAGTGTTGTTGCTATAACTGTTGGTGTAACTTTTGCCTTCTTTAGCTATGCAAAGCAAGGAACTACTGAAAATGCTATAACTACTAAGTCAATAGAATTTTTATATACAGAAGTAGATAAAGTAGGTGCAGGTATCGCTATAGAGGATGCTTATCCAATTTCAGATACTCAGGGTAAAGCACAAACAGGTGGTGGGAAAGTCTTTAATTTTAAAGTTACTTCTTTGGTTAGTAATACTATAGATATTCCATATACAGTAACAGCTAGAAAGAAAAATGTTGATAATTCATTGGATGATGCTGCTGTCAGAGTTTATTTAACAGAGGTTAGTGGTACATCTGAGAATGGTTTGTTACTTGATAATTATGGTTCTTTAGATGACTATCAAAATGCTCCTGTTGGTTATACAGAAAAAGTAATATATAATGGAAATGTAGCAGCTGGAAATTCAAACTATGAAAAGGATTTTAGATTGAGAATATGGATAGATAGTGGTGTTAAGTTTAGTCCGATAGAAAATCAAGATGGAACTATAACTTATCCATATAATGATAAAACTTTTACAGTAACAGTAAATGTATATGCAAATGCTAAAGTAGTAACAGAGTCATCTAATGCTCAAAATTAAGATTGGCTATTATAATATTTAAATGGTTGAGTGTTTTAAAGAATAATTTGTGTTAATTAAATGTAAAAAGTGCTATTAAAATAGCGCTTTTTTTGATATAATCTTTGGTAGAAAGTATGTGATGAAATGAAACAGGATAATGTACGCAATTTTTCAATAATAGCTCATATTGATCATGGTAAAAGTACTTTGGCTGATAGATTATTAGAGGAAACAGGAGCTTTAGAAAAACGTGAATTAAAACAACAAACTTTGGATTCAATGGATATTGAACGTGAACGAGGAATTACAATTAAATTAAATGCTGTTGAATTATCTTATAAATATAAAGATGAAGATTATAAACTACATTTAATAGACACTCCAGGTCATGTTGATTTTTCTTATGAAGTTAGTCGAAGTTTGGCAGCATGTGAAGGTGCTTTACTTGTTGTTGATGCAGCTCAGGGGATTGAAGCACAGACTTTAGCTAATCTTTATTTGGCCTTGGAACATGATTTAACTATTATTCCAGTTATTAATAAAATAGATCTTCCAAATGCTAATCCTGAAAAGGTTAAACAAGAACTTATTGATGCGATAGGTTTTAGTGAAGATGAATTTATTTTAACTAGTGCTAAGACTGGTGTAGGTATTAAAGAATTATTAGAAGCTATAATTGAAAGAGTTCCTGCTCCTAAAGGGGATAAAACTAAACCTCTTCAAGCTTTAATATTTGATAGTTTTTTTGATTCTTATAGAGGTGTTATTATATCATGTAGAATAGTTGAAGGTACTTTAAAGAAAGGTGATACTATTCGCTTAATGGAAACAGGTGCTACATATGATGTTGTTGAACTTGGTGTTATGACGCCTAAAGAAATTAAAAAAGATATGTTAGTGGCAGGTGACGTTGGATTTATTGCTGCTAGTATTAAAGATATTTCTCAAATTAAAGTAGGTGATACTGTTACTACAGTATCAAATCCAGCTAGTAGTCCACTTCCAGGATATCAACCTATGAAATCAATGGTTTTCTGCGGTATATATCCAATAGAATCTAATAAATTTGAAGATTTAAGAGAAGCTTTAGATAAATTAAAATTAAATGATGCTTCACTTATATTTGAACCTGAAACATCTAGTGCTTTAGGTTTTGGGTTTAGATGTGGTTTTTTAGGACTTCTTCATATGGAAATAATTGAAGAAAGAATTGAACGTGAATTTGGAATAGAAATTATTGCCACTTCACCAAGTGTTGTTTATGAAGTTGAACTTACTGATAAAAGTATAGTAATGATAGATTCACCTAGTATGTTACCTGATAGACAAAAGATAGCTAGTATAAAAGAACCTTATATTAAAACTAATATTTTTACACCAAGTGAATATATTGGACCAATTATGGAATTATGTCAAAATAAACGTGGGAATTATATAAGTATGGAATATTTAGATAAAACTCGTGTTAATATTCATTATGAAATACCACTTTCTGAAATTGTATATGATTTTTTTGATAAATTAAAATCTTATACTAAAGGTTATGCATCGTTTGATTATGAACTTATAGGTTATAAAGAAAGCAATTTAGTAAAAATGGATATTTTATTAAATGGTGAAATTGTTGATGCTTTAAGTGTTATTGTACATAAAGATTTTGCCTATAATCGTGGTAAGACTGTAGTTGAAGCATTAAGAGAACTCATTCCAAGACAAATGTTTGAAGTTCCTATTCAAGCATCAATTGGAAATCATGTAATAGCTCGTACTGATATTAAAGCTCTTCGTAAAAACGTTTTAGCTAAGTGTTATGGTGGCGATATTACCCGAAAAAGAAAACTTCTTGAAAAACAAAAAGAAGGAAAGAAAAGGATGAAACAAATTGGTAGGGTTGAGGTTCCACAAGAAGCTTTTCTAGCTGTTTTAAAAATGGAGGATTAAGATTATGATCAGTCAAAATGAAATACAAAAATTATTATCTGATAAAGAAGGTAAAGGTGAATATGGTAGTAGGAAATCTGGATATTAAATCTATCTACATCCATATTCCTTTTTGCTCTAGTATTTGTTCTTATTGTGACTTTTGTAAGTTTTACTATAATGAAAAGTTAGTTGATTCATATTTAGATAGTTTAGGTTTAGAAATTAATAATAATTATAAAGGGGAATTAATTGAAACGTTATATATTGGAGGGGGTACACCTAGTTCTTTAACTATTACTCAGCTTGAAAAGTTGTTTGACTTTTTTGAAAATATTAAGTTTAGTTCTAAATTAGAATTTACTTTTGAATGTAATGTTATGGATTTGGATGAAAATAAACTTATCTTTTTAAAAGAACATGGTGTTAATCGCTTAAGTATTGGTGTTGAATCTTTTCAGGGTAATATATTAAAATTTTTAGAAAGAAAATATGATAAGAATGATATTATTGAGAGGGTAGAGCTTGCGAAAAAATATTTTGATAATATTAATATTGATCTTATGTATGCAGTTCCAGGTGAAAATATTGAAATATTAAAATCTGATTTAGAAATGTTTTTAAAATTAGATGTTAATCATATTTCTACTTATTCTTTAATAATAGAAGAACATACTAAACTTTCTATTAATAATATTGATTATATTGATGAAGAATTGGATTTAGAAATGTATAACCTTATTCGTAATACTTTAAGTGAAAATGGATATATTCATTATGAAATAAGTAATTTTAGTAAAGAGGGTTATCAATCTAAACACAATTTAACTTATTGGAAAAATTTACCTTATTATGGTTTTGGATTAGGTGCTAGTGGTTATGTTGGTAATATTCGTTATACTAATACTAGAAATGTAAATAAATATATATCTGGTGAATATGTTTTAGAAAAAGAAATTATTGATTCTAATTTACTTGCATCTAATTACGCAATACTTGGATTTCGTACTATTTATGGTGTTAGTAAGAAAGAATTTTATGAACTGTTTGGTGTTGACTTGATAGATTATTTTAAGATTAAGGATTTGGTTGATGATAGAATTATTTTAGATGAAGATAATAAGTACTATATAAATCCTGATTATTGGTACATCTTAAATGAAATATTAGTAAAATTTGTTTGAATTTGTTGTCAAACATCTGTTCTTGTTGTATAATTAGAAGTACATAATGAGGTGTTAATGAATATGATAGATAGTATGAATAAGATAGAATTTTTTTCTAAAGAAATAGAGTATATTAAAAATTTAGAATATGTTGACGATTTTAAGTTTTTAATTAATAATTTGCCAGATTACTTTTTTAAAGTAGCAGCTTCATCTACCGGAAAATATCATCCTGAATTTTCTTTAGGTGATGGTGGTCTTCTTCGTCATACTAAAGCTGCTATTAGAATAGCATATGAGTTATTAAATGATTCTTGTATTGGAGGAAAATATTCTAATCGTGAAAAAGATTTAATGATTATAGCTTTAGCATTACATGATGGAATTAAACATGGTAATCCAGAAGAAAAGTTTACTAGAGCTGATCATCCACTTTTAGCATGTAAATATATTCGTGATTATAAGAATAATTTAAAAATGAAAGATGAAGATATTGATTTTATTTGTGAAGTTATTGAATCACATATGGGACCATGGAATACACATCCATATACTAAAGAAGAAATACTTCCAATTCCAAAAAATAAATTCCAAAGTTTTGTTCATATGTGTGATTATTTAGCCAGTAGAAAGTTTTTGGATATTAAATTTGAAAATAATGAGATTGTAGATTAATAGGAGGTGGTATCATGATGGAAAAAGGGAAATTAATCGTTATTGAGGGGACTGATTGTTCGGGAAAAGAAACACAGAGTAAGTTGTTAGTGAAGAAACTTCATGCAATGGGAGTTAAGGCTATTAATTTATCGTTTCCTATGTATGATACACCAACTGGTAAGATTGTTGGAGGCCCTTATTTAGGGAGAAAAGATAGTGGGGAATGTTGGTTTTTAGAAGGACCTGTTAATGTTGATCCTAAGATTGCTTGTTTATATTATGCAGCTGATCGTAAGTATAATTTTCCTAAAGTTAAGGACTTTTTAGATGAAGGTTATTATGTTGTATTAGATCGTTATGTTAGTTCTAATATGGCACACCAAGGTTCTAAAATTGAGGATCCAGATGAGAGATTTAATTTATTTAAATGGATTGATAAATTGGAATATTGGTTATTAGAGTTACCTAAGGCTGATTTAACAATCTTCTTACATGTTCCGTATTCGTTATCTAAAGAATTACAGAAAAATAGAAATTTCTTAGATGGACATGAAAAAGATGAATCTTATTTAATTAATACTGAAAAGACTTATATGGAACTTGCCGGGTTATATAACTGGAATACTATTGATTGTGCTAGAGATGGTAGTCTTAGAACTATAGATGATATTAGTCAAGAAATATTAAAAATTGTTACACAATAAAAATAAAATGAGTTAGTTTTCTAACTCATTTTTAATTTCACTTATTTTAGTATAGAAGTTATCTTCTATTTCAATTAATTTATAAATTTCTTCAAATGTTGTATATCCTTTTAATACTTTATCTAAACCATCTTGTAGAAGTGATTTTGTATCATTTTCTTCATATACCATTTTTCTTAAATCTTCTTTTTTTACATTTTCATTACTTAATTGATCTTTTAATTTTTCATCTAGTGATAATACTTCTTGAATTGCGATACGTCCATGATATCCATTAGTGCAGTGTTCACATTTATCAGTATCCCAGATTTCTATAACGTCTTTATCTAACAATTTTTTAAATAATTGTTTTTCAAATGGAGTAGTAGGTCTTAGTTTTCTACAATGAGTACAAAGTCTACGAGCAAGTTTTTGAGAAATAATCCCTTCTAGAGCACTTGATAATAAATATCTTTCAACATCCATATCTAGTAATCTTTCAATAGTATTTAAAGAGTTGTTTGTATGGATAGTAGATAATACTAAGTGTCCAGTTATAGATGCACGTACAGCAATTTGAGCAGTTTCTGAATCACGGATTTCTCCGATTAGAATGATATTTGGGTCTTGTCTTAAAATAGAACGAAGTACATTGGCAAAACTTAATCCTATATCTGCATTTACTTGAACTTGATTGATTCCTTCGATATTCATTTCTATTGGGTCTTCTACAGTTATAATATTTCTTTCTTCATTATTCAATTCTTGAAGCATAGAGTAGGTAGTAGTTGATTTACCTGAACCGGTTGCACCTGTTACTAAAATAATACCATTAGGGACTTTTAACATTTTTTCAACTTTTTCTAAGTTTTCTGGTGAGAAGTCTAAACTTTTTAATCCATTTAAACTCATACTATAATCTAAAATACGAATTACAGCTTTTTCACCTTCGTTAGTAGGTAATACTGATACACGCATATCTAAATCTAAATCATCGATTTTTCCTTTAATTGCACCATCTTGTGGTAGTCTGTTTTCGGTAATATTCATTCCAGATATTAATTTAACTCTGGTAATTAAATTTCTTTCTGTAGACTTAGGGATAATAGCGTGGTCTCTTAAATCGCCATCGATACGCATTCTTATTTTTAAACCATCTTCCATTGGATCAAAGTGAATGTCTGAAGCTCTACTTCTAACTCCAGTTATTATAATTTTATTTACCAAGTCAACAATTGGTGTTTTTTCAACATCGTAATTTATCATATTTTTTCCCTCAACTTTATTCTTTTTATGGTATTTTATCTAAAAGTATTATATAATATTTTTAGGATATAATCAATAAAGGATAGTGAAAAAAGATGAAATTATTGAATAAAAAAGGGTTTGCATTAGTTGAAACATTGATAGTTACTACTTTTGTGATGTCTATGTTTATATTGGTTTACCAAAATGTTGTTCCTATGCTTGGTGAATATGAAAAAATGTCAAATTATGATGATATAGATAGTATATATGCGGCTAATTTATATAAACAGGTAGTGTTAAGATATGTAAACTTGACATATGTAGATTCAGTTTTAAATGATAATACATATGTTGATATTACTAATTGTGGTAATACTGATATTTATTCTAGTAGGGATTACTGTGATAAGATAAAAAATATTTTAAGTATTAAAGAAGATGATTATATTTTTATTACTAAATATGATATTAGTAGTTTTCGTGAAGAAGTAAAAGAAAATGAGTTCTTTGATTCAGGTAGATTAAGTAATTTTAAAGGATATATTAATACTGTTGGTGATGTAGATTCATTTTATGATTCAACTGATACTACCCAAAATATAACTGGTAAATATAGACTATTTGTAACTAGAACAGTTACTAATAGTGATCAAAGTACTACTTTGAAATATACAAATTTAGGTATATTTTTAGGGAATTATCAAAAGTATAAAGTTGGAGATTTAGTAACATTTGACCCAGGTGATGGTAATCGTGATTTTTATGTATTACATGATAGTCCTTCTAATGAAAGTACTGTTACCTTGATTATGAAAGATAATTTTGACGGTGCTACTACTTATAATGATGATGGTAGTATTGATCAACCAACTAATGCTTTATCGTTATTAAGAGAAAAAACTAATGGTTGGGATAATGTAGTACCTTTTACTACTTTGAATGATTATATTACTGGTAATAATAATACTATTTCTTATAATGGTTATAATGCTAGACTTCTTAATGCAAATGATATATATAATGTTTTAGGATGTAGTGATGATTTGAGTTGCTTTGATGTTAATAGTTTGTTTTCAACATCACTTAATAATTATAATTTAACTTGGTTATATAATGGTTTAACAGATGATAAAGGTTATTGGTTAGCTAATTCAATAAAAGGTACTGATATGGTTTGGAGTATTCAAAATGGTGAAATTAAACCAGTTATTTATAATAATTCTGCTGATATTGGTGTTAGACCGGTAATAGTAGTTTCAAAAGATAAATTGAGTGTAGGTGATAGTTTATGAAACTTAATAATAAGGGAATGAGTATTATTGAGATAGTAGTTACTTTTGCATTAATTATGGTTATGGTTATACAAATGTTAACTATTATTGTAAACTATCGTCAAAAAGCTAATCTTAGTTTGGAAAGATTGGATTTAGATACATTTAAAAATAATCTTACTAGGGATATTCAAAAGGATATATCTACTCTTGGTGTTAGTGAAATTAATACTGATGGTGAATGTAGTACAATTACTAATTTAAATAGTTGTATTAATATTGTTTTTAAAGATGGTACTCAAAAGGCTTTTGGTACTAGTAAAATTGATAGTAATAATTATGATTCTATTGAGAATAAATATTTATATTATGATGGATTGAAATATAAATTAAATGATAATTTACCAAATGAAATACCAGTTGGTAGAGATCCAATTGATTTTCAAAATATTGAAGTGATAGATAACAATATTTTGAGTACAACATCTGCTTTACTAGAAGATGGAACGATTATTTCTATTTATTCAATAGATGTTTATGTTTCTCATACAGATTTTGAACAAGATTTTGGGATTCATATTGTAGCTACTACTGATGAAGTTAGTTTATAAAAATAATATATAAAGTAAATACAAATACCATTGCAAGTATAGAATGTAAGATTCTTGCTAGTAAAAAGGGTTTGTATTTTATTTTTGATGTAGAAATTATACTTATTACTTGTGTATGAACACTTAAACCACCGAAAGAGATAATACCTGTTATTAATGTTGTTTTTAAGATTAAGGGTATTTTTATAGTACTTGCTAGTTTAACTCCTTGTGTCATTTCTAATATTCCGGATGTTATTACCTTTATATAATCTGGTAACGTTATTATTTCATTTATGAAAGTTGTTAAAATAAGGAATATTGTTACTACTCCTAAAAGTAGAAACATAGTATTTAAACTATCAAATATGGTTGTTGTTAATACTTCGCCAAAGGTTTTATTCGGTAGTTCTATTTTTTTAGATATAGTTTTAGTTATCTTATTTTCTTTATTTTTAAAAATTATACCGACTAATAAACCAGAAATGATATGTGATATTAGGATTAAATAGGCTATTTTTTGATTGTTTAGTAGAATTGTGCCTATCATACCTAAAATAAATAATGGATTAGAAAAATGGGTAAATGTTAAGAGTTTTTCTCCTTCATTTATAGTTATTTTATTTGTTTTTACTAAATCGGTTGTATACTTAGCACCACTTGGAAAACCAGAAAAAAGGCTGCTTGCTAGTACGAAACCACAACAACCTGGTAGTTTAAAAAATTTTTCCATTGGATATGATAGAAAATTACCAATTATATCAACAAATCCATAATTCATTAATAAACTGGATATAATAAAAAAGGGAAATAGTGTTGGGAATAAATTATCTTTCCAAATTGAAATAGAAAAGGTAACACTTTCTATTACTTTATTTGATCTTGTTACCATAAATACTACTAATGTCAAAAGTAGACATATCATTAAAGTGTTAATAGTTTTTTTATTCATAATTATTTCTCTTTCGTGTTATAATTTACTAAAAGGTGATTTTGTGATTAATAAAATATATGATAAATCTAAAAATTTTATTAAGGAAAACTATTTAGTTTTACTTTTTTATGTAGTATTTATGGCTACTATGTTGTATCCTTTACCTTATTATATTTATACTGGTGGTGGGATACTAAATGTAGATGATAAAGTTATAGTAAGTGATGCTAGTACTTCTAAGGGAACTTTTAATATGTGTTATGTTTCTGAACTAAACGCGACGCTTCCAACGTTTTTATTATCTCATGTTATTCCTAGTTGGGATTTAGTAGCTAAAGAAGAAGTTAGTTTAACTAATAATGAAACTAGGAAAGATATATTAATACGTGATAAAGTTTATTTAGAACAGGCTAATCAAAGTGCTATTTTAACTGCTTATTCTAATACTAGTCATTATTATAAAATAAATAATACAAATTTATATTTAATTTATGTTGAAGAAGAAAGTCAAACTGATTTAAAAATTGGTGATATCATTTTAAGCGTTGATGGTATTAGTGTTAGTAGTTTGGAAGATATTAGTAATATTTTAATTAATAAGAATGTTGGTTCTAAAGTTTCTATTACTGTTAAAAATAATGGTAAACAATATACTAGATATGCAATAGTAAGGGAAAATGAAGAAAGAAAAATATTGGGTATTGCGATTACAGTTGTTTATGATTATGTAACTAATCCGAAAGTTAAGTTTAATTTTTCTCGTAGTGAGTCTGGTCCTAGTGGAGGACTTATGTTAAGTTTAGCTTTATATGATAAATTAGTTAGTGAGGATGTCACTAAAGGCTTAAAAATAGCTGGTACTGGTACGATAGATGAGAATGGTAATGTTGGTAGTATTGGTGGGGTTAAATATAAATTAAAGGGTGCTGTTGATAGTAATAGCGATGTATTTTTAGTACCTAATGGGGAAAATTATGAAGAATGTATGAAACTTCAGGAAAAATATAATTATGATATTAAAATAATTGGAGTTTCTACTTTTAAAGAAGCGTTAGAAGAACTTGAAAAACTATAATTATATTTGAAATTGTGCTATAAACATTGCTTATAGTTTACTTTTAGTTTATAATATATATGTACTAAATAATTTGCCTAATATTTGTACGACAATTTAAACGATAGGGTGTATTTCTAGAGGCAAAATAGAAATATGCATGATGCGGAGATACTTATTTATAGATAAGTGTCTCTTTTTTTATTATTATGAAAAGGAGGAATTAAAATGAATGAAATAATAGAAAAAGAAAACATCGATATTGAAAATATGATTTATGAAATTAGGGGAGTGGAGGTGTTTCTTGATTCTGATTTAGCGAAATTATATCAAGTTGAAACTAAAAGAATAAATGAGGCTGTTAAAAATAATCCACTTAAATTTCCAGAAAGGTTTAGTTTTGTATTGACAGATATAGAGAAGAAAAATTTGTGGTCGAAATTTTCGACCGCAAATATAAGTGGTATGTCTAGAAGTAATCCACGTGTATTTACGGAACAAGGTGTTTATATGCTAGCTACAATTTTAAAGTCAAAAGTAGCTACACAAGTTTCAATAGCTATAATGGATACTTTCGTAAGAATGCGACATTATATTAATTATAATAAATCATTTTTACCTAATAGATTTTTATTATTAGAATAAGAGGTTGATAATAATACTAAGAAAATAGAGGAATTATTTGATAAATTTGATCCTAAGGTTATAGTTAAAGATTATATATTTTTTGAAGGTGAATTTGATGATTCTTATTCATTATTATTGATATTTTTAATAGAGTTAGAAAGGAAATAATTATAATAGATAATTATGCTGATAAAGAGTTGCTTGATATTCTAAAGAAGATAAATAAAGAAATAATAATAGTTTCTAAAAATATAGATGCAACACTAAAGAAAAAATATGAAAAACAATATGAAAATGTTACATTTATAAATAATAATTCTTTTCATGATAGATTTATAATATTTGATATAGCTAGATTATATTCATGTGGTGCTTCATTTAAAGATTTAGGTAAAAAACGTTTTGCTATTAATGAATTCAATGACGTTAATTATATAGACAAGATATTAGAAACTATTAATTTACTATGATAAATAAATATTTGTTTTAAATTGATTATGTAAAACAGATAAAATGACTTTTAAAAACTATAAAGAAATGTTAAATTACATTTCTTTTTTTTATTGATAATGTTATAATAAAAAGTACTTGGTGATAGTTATGTATATAGAAGGTTTTGGTAAGAAAAGAATTAAATTATTTATGGTAGATGGAACTAATGAATTATTAGGTTTAGAGTTTATTCATAAGTTTAAAAAATATTGTGGTGTTATAGATAATAAGGGTAGATTATTAGTTCCTATAACTAACAAACCTATTGTTGAAGTTTTTTCAACTAAAGATAAAAATAATTACTGTTTTACTAGGTTAAATAGTGAAAATGATTATGAGTCTTTTCATGTTCAAAAAGAAAGTGATGGTAAGTTTCGTTTAAAGGCACATATTGTAGGAAATGAAGTAACTAAATGTAGAATGGTAAGGACTGAAAAAGATAATTATTGGTTTATTACAAGTAAGACTGATGGAATAGAAGAAGTATGTTTATATGATGTTAAAAAAGCTAGGATAACTACGCCTTTATTTGCTGAAATTAGTTTTGAAGAAGAAGAAGGTAGAGTTCTTGCTTATGTAGAAAAAGAGATTTATGCTAATATAGATGATGAAAAAGTTTATTTAACAAGTCTTCTTTCTTTTATTGATTATGATGGTGATTTTGTTGCACCTTTATATGAACCTGATATTGATATGTATTATGATGCTATTAATTATAATTTTGATAAAAATTTTAAGCATTTTTACTATGTTTTAGGTTTAATTGAACAACAAGCTATAAATAGATATATTGATAAAAATAACCATGTTACTGAAGTGTTAGCTGATATGTACACTAATTTATATTCAGTTTCTGATGTAAAGACTTTACCAAAAAAAGCAAAAATAATTGAATTTAGAAGGGATAATAAAAATGACAAGAAGTGAAGTAGATAGAAATAAAATATCACCTATGATGGGTCAATATTTAGATATTAAGGAAAAATATGAAGATACTATTATCTTTTTTAGATTAGGTGATTTTTATGAAATGTTTTTTGAAGATGCAATTACTGCTAGTCGTGAGTTGGAGCTTACATTAACAGGTAGGAATTGTGGACTTGATGAAAGAGTTCCAATGTGTGGGGTTCCTTATCATGCTTATAAAAACTATTTAGATAAATTAATAGATAAGGGTTATAAAGTTGCTATTTGTGAACAATTAACTGATCCTAAAGATAGTAAAGGAATGGTTGAAAGAGATGTTATTCAAGTTGTTACACGTGGTACTAGACTTGATGATAGTTTAAATTCTAAAGATTATAATTATGTTGGGAATATATATGATTTTGATTACTGTTATGGAGTAAGTTATATTGATGTATCTACTGGTTATTCTTATGCAGTTATTCTTGATTATGATCAAGATAAATTAGTTAAAGAAATTGTTTCTAATAACTTAAAAGAAATTATAGTTAATAGTAAAATTGATCGTGGTATTATTAATTTACTTCGAGAACAGTATAGTATTTTAATTACTATTCGTGATAGTTTATATGAAGGAAAAGATTATAATTATTTAACAGAAGATATAAAAGATGTTCGTATTAAAACTACTATTAGTCATTTGCTTTCTTATTTATTTGATACTAAGAAGGGTGATTTATCACATTTACAGAAAGTAGAATTAGTTGATCATAAAAAACATTTATTATTTGATATTCATACTAAAAAGAATTTAGAATTAGTTGAAACA
The DNA here is from genome assembly GCA_045595895.1 of Candidatus Scybalousia sp. Taxonomy (GTDB): domain Bacteria; phylum Bacillota_I; class Bacilli_A; order RF39; family UBA660; genus Alloscybalousia. The sequence continues at coordinate 25,001 of JAZOBJ010000015.1, forward strand.
CTTCGTAATAGAGATAGAACTTATTCACTTCTTTGGCTTTTAGATAAAACTAAAACTGCTATGGGTGGAAGATTTTTAAAAACTAATATTGAAAATCCATTAACTGATAAAAGAGAAATTAATCGTCGTTATGATATGATTGAAAAACTTTTAACAGAGTTTATATTAAAAGAAGAATTAAGAGAAGAATTAGATAAAGTTTATGATTTAGAAAGATTAGCTAGTAGAATTAGTTATGGTAATAGTAATGCTAGAGATATGACACAACTTAAGAATTCTTTAAAAGCTTTACCTAATATTAGAAAAATTTTAGATGAATTAAAATATGATAAAAATATTGAAACTTTGGATGAACTATATGATATTTTAGATAAATCTATTAATCCCGATAGTCCTATTGGTCTTCATGAAGGTGGATTAATAAAAGATGGATATAATCAAGAATTAGATGAGTTAAAAGATATTAGAAAAAATAGTAAAGATTTTATTTTAAAACTTGAGAATGAAGAAAAAGAAAGAACTGGAATTAAGAATTTAAAAGTTGGATTTAATAAGGTTTTTGGTTATTATATTGAGGTTAGCAAAGGTAATATTAAAGATATTAAAGAGGAATATGGTTGGGTAAGAAAACAAACTTTAGCTAATGGTGAACGTTATATTACGCCACTTTTAAAAGAAAAAGAAGATATTATTCTAGGTGCTGAAGAAAAAATAATTAGTTTAGAATTTAAATTATTTACTGAAATTCGTGAAATAGCTAAAACATATATTGGAAAACTTCAAATGATATCTAAAGTTTTAGCGGAAGTTGATATGTTATTATCATTTGCGATTGTATCTGAAGAAAATAACTATATTAGACCAACTTTAACTGATGAACATGTTATTCAAATTAAAGATGGTAGACATCCTGTAGTTGAAAAAGTTAGTAAAAAGGATTATGTAGCTAATGATATTTCAATGGGAAAAGATACTAATATTTTACTTATTACTGGTCCTAATATGGCAGGTAAAAGTACTTATATGAGACAATTAGCTATTACAGTTATTATGGCTCAAATTGGATGTTTTGTTCCTTGTAAGAGTTGCGTAATACCAGTGTTTGATAAAGTATTTACTAGAATTGGTGCAAGTGATGATTTAGTTAGTGGTGAATCTACATTTATGGTAGAAATGAAAGAAGCTAATACGGCACTTCAAAATGCTACTAGTGATAGTTTGATTTTATTTGATGAATTAGGTAGAGGTACTGCAACGTATGATGGTATGAGTTTAGCTCAAGCAATCTTAGAACATATTCATGATAAAATTAAAGCTAAAACATTATTTTCAACTCATTATCATGAACTTACAATGTTGGCTAATGATTTAACACATTTAAAAAATGTTCATGTTAGTGCAATAGAAGAGGAAGGTAAGATTACTTTCTTGCATAAAGTTAAAAATGGTGCTGTTGATAAGAGTTATGGTATTCATGTAGCAAGTTTAGCTAAACTTCCTAAGGAACTTATTTCAAGAGCAAATGAAATACTAGATATTTATGAACATAAAAATGTTAGAAAACAAACATTTACTCAAACTAGTTTGTTTTTGGATATTGATGAGGAAAAAGAGGAAGAGAATGATAAAATTATTGAAAAGTTAGAAAGTATTAACCCACTTGAGATGACACCAATGGAAGCTTTAAATGTTTTATATGAATTAAAAAATGAAATAAAGAAGAAAGACTAGTTTTCTTCTTTATTTTGTGTTATAATAGGTTGACTTAAGAGGAGGTATGAAATGATTAAAAATTTAGTAGTAAATCCTGATTTATATAATGTAGCATTTTTAATATATAATGACATTGATATGAAATTAGATAAGATAAAGTCTAATATAAGAGCAGTTCCTAAATCAAAAATGAAACTTAGTTCTATTAATGGACGTGATATGTTGATGATAGAAAAAAGTTTCTATGAAGTAGGAATGGATGAGGGAATGAAATTTATAATAGATAATGATTTAAAAGAACATATTTATTGGGATTGTAATGGGTCTTTGGTACCATGTGGATATTATTCGGTAGGTGTTGCAACTAGCTTTTCGGATGACATAAAAGATAGTGTTGAATTTTCAGCTAAAGTACGTAGAGATTTAGATGTTAATTATTATAGTACATATGATTATATATCAAAGACATACGGAATTTTTCTGGAGGGGAATAATCATGAAGAATTAGTAAGTAAATTTAATTTATTTTTAAAGAATAATGATATATATCCTTTTATAAATATTGATGTTACATCACGTTATGGAAAACTTTTGAGAAAAAGTTATCCAATGCTTCAAAAAGAAAAATAAAAAAGAGATTTAATTCTATAAATTAAAAAATAAAAGTCATATTTAATGACTTTTTCTTTTGTTTATGATAAACTAATTGGTAGGTGATGTATAATGAAGAATAGAAGTGAATTAAGAGAAGTTATTATGAAGGTTTTATACCAAGTTTTTATTCTTAGTGAATCTGGTATTGAATTTGATGTTAGTACTTTAATTAAGGAACAATTAGAAGTAGAAAATGAATTTGTTAGTAGTGCGATTGATACTATTTTAAAAGAAAAAGATACTATTTATAATTTAGCTAATAATTATTTAGAAAGTTGGCCAATGGATAGATTAAATAAAGTTGATCAAGCTATTTTGTCTTTAGGAGTTTATGAACTTAAATATACTGAAACACCTCCAATTGTAGCTATTAATGAAGCTGTTGAACTTTCTAAAAAATATAGTGATGAAAAAGTAACTAAGATGATAAATGCAGTTTTAGATGAAATTTATCATGAAGGTGAATAATGGAAGATAAATATATTACAGTTAGTCAATTAAGTAGATATTTAAAGTTTAAATTTGATCAGGATCCTAATCTTGGCCAAGTTTTTTTAAAGGGGGAAATTTCTAACTTTAAAGCTCATACTAGAGGTCATTATTATTTTACTATTAAAGATGAAGGTTCTAGGATTAATGCGGTTATGTTTGCATCTCAAGTTAGTAAACTTAATTTTATACCAGAAGATGGTATGAAGATAATGGCTATTGGTAGAGTTAGTGTTTATGAAGCTACAGGTGGTTATCAAATATATGTAGATAGTATGATGCCTGATGGTGTTGGAAATTTATATATTGAGTTTGAAAAATTAAAGAAAAAGTTAGCTAGTGAAGGATTATTTGATCCGACTAAAAAGAAAAAAATCCCTAAATTTCCAGAAACAGTTGGTATTATAACTGCGCCTACAGGTGCGGCGATTAGAGATATTTTATCTACTATAAAGAGAAGATGGCCTGCTACTAAAACTATTTTATTTCCAAGTTTAGTTCAAGGTGCTAGTGCTGCTCCTGACATAGTAGCTAATATCAAAAAAGCTCAAGACTTTGATTTAGATGTATTGATTGTAGGTAGAGGTGGAGGAAGTATAGAAGATATGTGGTGCTTCAATGATGAAGAAGTGGCACGTGCGATATATGACTGTACGATTCCAGTAATTTCCGCTGTTGGTCATGAAATAGATTTTACTATAGCGGATTTTGTAGCTGACTTAAGAGCTCCAACTCCTACAGGTGCAGCTGAAATGGCAGTAGCTAATAAAGATGATTTTTATAATTATATAAACCAAGTTAATCTTAGACTTAATAAAGCTATGAATACGTATATTCATGATAATAGAGAAAAATTAGAACGTTTAAAAAATCATTATATTTTAAAGAATCCTATTTCTATTTATGAAATAAAGGAACAAAGATTTGATACTGTTTTTGAAAAATTACAGTATGTTATGACTTCTATTTTGAATAACGAAAGAAATAGATATGAGAAGTATGTAGAAAGAGTTAATCTTTTAATAGAAAGACAACTTGATAAGAATAAGAATAACTATGTTAATCTTTTAAATAAATTAGAAGTTTTAAATCCACTTTTAACTATTAAAAGAGGTTATAGTATTACTAAAAAAGATGATAAAGTTATTACTAGTGTTAAAAGGATTAAAAAAGATGATGAACTAGTTGTTGAATTAATAGATGGGTTAGTTTCTACTAAAGTTTTAGATATTAAAGAAAGTAAGGTGTAATGATGGAAAAGAAAGAAAAAGAATTATCTTTTGAAGAAAATTTAGAAAAATTAGAAGAAATAGTTAAAAATTTAGAAAGTGGTAATATACCTTTAGATGATGCGATTGATTCATTTAATGAAGCTATGAAACTAGCTAAATCATGTGATGAAAAATTAAAGAGTGCTGAAGAAAAAGTAAATAAGATTTTAAATAAAGATGGTAAATTAGAAGACTTTGAAGTAGAAGAATAGTCTTCTTTTTTTGGAATAATTTTCATAACATATATTTATATTTTTTTTACATAATACTAATGTAGTGGTTTTTAAAAGGAGTTGATTTTATGAATTTTAAAAAGAAACTACAATTTGTTCTCATTCTTCTTTTAACTTTATTTCCATCTATAGTATTTGCATATTCAGATAAAATTATACTTGGTGGAGATAATATTGGGATTAAAGTGCATTCTAAGAATGTAATGATAGTAGGATTTTATAAAGTAGAAGGTAGCTATATTGGTGAAGAGTCAGGATTAAAAGTCGGCGATTTGATTACTGGAATTAATGATGTAGAAGTTTCTTCAATTGATGAAATGATTTCTGTAATTGACAGTAAAAAAGACTTAGGAACTATTAAAATAAGTTTTTTACGTAATGGTAGAGAAATGAATACTTCGTTAGAACTAAAAAAAGATTCTAATAATGTATATAAGACTGGTTTATATGTGAAAGATCAGATTAATGGTATTGGAACATTAACTTATATCGATCCGAATACTAAAATTTTTGGTGCGTTAGGTCACGAAATAGCTGAGAAAGCTACAATGCAAAAAGTCGATATAAAAGATGGTACCATTTTCGAATCTGAAATAACTGGTATAACACCTAGTCAAAATGGTACACCTGGTTCTAAAGAAGCAAAGTTTTATAGTGATCGTGTTAATGGTACTATAAATAAAAATGAAGAAAGTGGAATCTTTGGAATTTATACTGGAAATTTACCTAATAATAACGTCATCGAGGTTGAAGAACCAGGGAATGTTAAGTTAGGTAAAGCACAGATTAGAACTGTTATTAATGGTACTAAAGTGGATGTTTATGATATAGAAATTATAGATATAGATAGAAATAATCCTACTAAAAATATTTTATTTAAAATAACTGATCAACAATTGATATCTAAAACTGGTGGCGTTGTAGCCGGGATGAGTGGAAGTCCAATTATTCAGGATAATAAAATTATTGGTGCAGTTACTCATGTTGTAGTAAATGATACTTTAAAAGGATATGGTATATTTATTACTACTATGTTAGAAGAAGGAGAAAAATAGAGACTTAATGTCTCTTTTTTTTAGTGTATTTTTTTAAAATTTGAGTTATACTATTTATGATAGTGAGGTATGATTATGGCTAGTTCAGTAATACATATGTGTGTAGCTAAAAAAATTAATGAAAAATTAAAATATGATGAAAATATGCTTTTATTAGGTTCAATTGCTCCTGATACTAGTAAACATGTTGGTGAAACTAAGAGTAGAAGTCATTTTTATAATGATTATGGAAATATTGATATTGATAAGTTTTTAAGAAAATATAAAGATAAACTTAAT
>JAZOBJ010000016.1:0-23131 GCA_045595895.1 Candidatus Scybalousia sp.
ATACAAATATAATATTTTAAATATTTATTAATTTCTATATCATCTTTAAAATGTTTATAAAAAAATCTCAAAAATTTTAATAACACTTTTTTATTTCTCTTTAAAATAAATAATTTAGGTACTAAAACATTATTATCTCTACTTGATTTAAAACTAACAACGTTTTGCTTATATTTATTATAATTAAATAATAAATCAGTACGATTCATATAAGCTAAAGAATTATACTTAGGATAAAAATAACTACCATGTGTTGAAAATGAAACAAATAGAATAGCAATTTCTCCCACTATCGAATTATAACCAGCACATTCTAAATCACTAAAAATTCCTTTAACAGAAATATTTGTATCAGTTGGATCACCTATAGTTAAAATGCCCTTTAAATGCTTAGGTGCACTTAATACCTCTTTTATTTCTTCCAATATTTCACATATTTTATATTCTTTACCATTCAACAGGTAAATATTATCTTTAATTAAAGGATTATTTATATATTTATCCAAAAAACTAACTCTCTTTTTAAAAAAATCATTATTTCTATAGCATTCTTCATCCTTAATAACAATTCTTTCAATACTCTTCTGGTATTGTTTAAAGATTTTTTTATACTTAATACGCAATCTATGATTATTATATAAATAATCATGAATAGTTTGGCTTTCAAATTCTTTCTTATATTCAAACAATATTTCATTATTTTCACAACATATAAGTTTAGGGATATCATAAATATTATTTATTTCATTAAATCCTAGCAATTCATTATTAAAGTTAAAAGTTTGTTTATAAAAATACTTCTTATTATTTATTTCTTTTACGCCATAAACACATTTCTTATTCTCATACTCATATTCTTTATTTCTTAGCATAATATAACTCCTTTCAACTTAATCATAATATTATTATTTAAAATAGTAAAATACCATTTTTTTATATAAAATATAATTATTTTTTAGTAGAAATATTAATTATAAATATATAATTTTTTTTAATTAAAAATATAAGTTATAAGTATATAAAAAAAGATTATAAATTAGTTTTTCTAATTTATAATCTTTTAAGCATTTTCTTAAAAACTTTATTCGCTGATTCTTCTTCAATAACCCTATCATCACTATATTTTATTGAAGTAAAGTTATCAACTTTGATAGTAGGAATATTAGCACTCAAAGCTGAATCAACACCACGTTTAGAATCTTCTAAAGATAAACAGCATTCAGCATCTAACCCTAAATAATCTAAAGCTTTTATATAAGCATCAGGAGCGGGTTTCAAATTCATAACGTCTTCTCTAGCTATTATAATATCAAATAAATTATTTAAAGATAGTTCATCTAATAATATATCTAGATAATATCTTCTACAAGTAGTAACAAGGGCAATATAAATTGATTTTTGTTTTAACTCACGTAATAACTTAAAATTATTTATTGCCTCCTCCTCTACAATTACCTTTCTAAAACTATTTTCATAATCCTTATATACAAAACTCATTATTTCTGCATCAGAAACATCTACAATAGAAGAAAAATTATTTCTTAAAACTTTTAATAGCATAGCATTTTGCTCTAACTCATATTTTTTATAATCATCCATCGTTATTGATATACCATAATTATCATTCAAAACTCTTCTAAAACTATTAAAAAACGCTTTTTCACTATTAATAAGTGTACCATCCAAATCAAGAAGTAATGCATTAATTTTATTAAAATCTATATTTTTCATTTATTTATTATTAATAGCAATAAGTAAAATACTATTAACCTCCTTTAACTTCTTATTATTTATAATTATTGACTTATTAATATCAATATTATTCTTCTTTAAAATTTGACACAAGGTATCATCTTTTAAATATAAAACATCTGTAAGCTCTATATTTAATTTACCAAATAAATGAGTAAAAAATAATTCGTTAACTTTAGTCACAAAATGATTATTATAATTTAACCTTTTCAATAATTCTATTGTAACTAACAACTCATTACTATCAAAAATCAAATTATCCAAATAATCATCAACTAATACTGCTATCTTATTATCAATATCAGAATTCTTCTTATACATCCCCCATTTAACATTAGTATTACATACTTTAGAAATTTCATCTTTATATTTCTTAAAAAAATCCTTCTCGTAATTTAATAATTCAGAATCAATATCTATATATATATCATTATTATTAACACTACCAATAACATTATGATAAATATTACTAGCAACAATATCACGATATGGTCTAGTTGCTTCCTTCAAATTTAACGAATTGAATTTGGAAACAAAATTTTCTAATTCTTTCTTTAACTCATTTCTACTAGAATCCTCTTTTTCAGAAATTATTTCGAATTCAACAAATCCACCTAATTCTGGTAATTTATCTATCATAATACTATAATTATATTTTTCATCACTTAATTCATATATCATTCTATCTTTAACTACTTCAGTATAACTATAATACCCTAAAGAGGAAAATAAATTAACCAAATTAGAGTATTCATTAATATTACATAAAATATTATTTTCTAACTTACAATACTGTCCTAATAATGAACTAGATTTACCCTTAAATGTTATTTCCATAGATTCATTATTGCGCTTACGGATTCTAAGACATGTCCTATTAGCAATATAAACACTATTTATATCAGTAAAATATTCATCAATTTCACAGATCTTATTAATTAATTTAAAATTAAGTCGCTCCGCAAGTTTAATTAATAATTCGGGCTCCATACAATAATATTTTTTTTCAGTCTCAACTTTAATTTTCATTAATAACATCACCCTTACTTATTTTTGCTACTATATAAGTTCCTAATATATTAGTAAAAGTCTCATAAATTATTTTACGATCATTGAATTTATTATCAATAATACTTTTTATTTGATTCTCATTTAAATAACAATTACCAACATCTCGTAAAAATTTTGTATACAAATATTTATTTAAAAATCGGGGTAATCCCTTATATTCCATTGGATTTAAAATTTCTACAATTATAATTTCATTAGAAATTCTATCTAAAAACTCTAAAACACTGTTAATATTAGTTAAGTTATTCATATGATGCAAAGTGTTTTTACAAAAACTAACATCATAACTATTACTCTTTATTCCATTTAATTCTACATTATCATTAGTATAAATAACATAATTATTATTCTGTGTTTTCAAATAATTCAAACAAATATCATTTCCAACAATAATATCATATTTTTTCTTCTTAGCAATTTCAAATATATCTGAATTATCACCACAAGATACATCGATTATTGAATTTTTATTAGGAATAAGTCTATTTAATAATTCTTTAAACTCCTCTTTTTTTCTTTTTTTATCTGTTAATATATATTTTTTTATATATTTTTCATGGAATTTATATCTCTTAATATATTTTTGTGACATAATTATCTCTTTTTTTACATTTGAAGATACAAACAAAGTTGCATAATTCAATTTATGGTATTCAATTAATCTTTGATACTTTTTACCCACATTATTATATTTAACAGCTTGTAAAATTGATGAATTAACGTTACCTGTCCTAAGAGCAATAACTAAAGTTTTTTTACACAAACATACCGGATAAAAATTAATAATTTCTAATTTATACTGTTTATTGAATTTATCTATTATTTTTAATATGTTTATATCTTCGCTAGTATCTAAAAACTCACTATTTTTTAAATAATAATAATACATTTCATCATATATTAAAAACAAAATTTTTTTATCACTAATTCTAAGATTCAGTTGTTCCAAGTTATATTTATCTATGTAAAAATTATAAATACTATTTTTCATTTAATATCTCTTCCTCCATAAACAATTGAGCAACTTTAGATAAATTATTACTAATATAAACTAAATTTATTTCCATCTTTGGCAATTCCTCATCTAAATCAATATAATCAAGTATTTTTGCATCCACTAGATATTGGACAGCAGACTTTACAACATACCCTACACCTAAATTTCTTCTTACTGCATCAATTATCAACTCTTCGGTTTCAAATTCCAAAATAGGAACAACATTAACTGAATTTTTATTAAAAACAATATTTAAATTTTTTCTTAAAGAACTACGTTCAACTGGTAAAACGATATTTTCATCCTCTAAATCTGATAATTTAGTAATATTTTTAAGATTTTTAGTAGATTTTATAAAACAAGTATTGATAGATTGTATAGGCACAATTTCAATGTTATTATAAATAGTTTCAACAGGAGTAGTATCAACTACAAAATCAAGTTTTCTAGCACCTAATTGTTCAATCAAAGATTTAGTCGATAAATCAATTAGTTTTATTTTTATTTTTGGATGTTTCAATCTAAAATGATCTATTTTATCCATAAGATAATTTCTAACTATATGAGACTGAACTCCAATTATAATACTAGCCTCTTCTATATCATTCATAGAAATTAAAACCCGCTCACACGAAAGTAACAAATCTTTAGTATCCTTCAAATATTTATATAATATTTCACCAGAAGGAGTTAAAGATATTCCCTTATTTGCGCGATAAAATAATGTGATACCTAAATCTTCTTCCAGTTTTGACATACTTTTACTTATTGCAGGCTGCGACATATACAATTTATTAGAAGCCTCTAAAAAACTATTAGAATTGGCAACTTCTAAAAATATTTTAAAAGAATTTAAATTAATATCATTCATATAATCACCTGCTTGCATTTATTATATTGTTTCTTTGTTATAATGTCAAACTGTTATTTTTTTATATTTTTATAACTTTTAGTTATAACAAAAAAAGATAAAGATATATTAATCCTTATCCTAATTTAAAATATTATAAAAATATTCATCTAATCTTTGTTTAACTAATTGATATATTTCATTAAGTTCTTCTTGTTTATCTATAAATTCCTTATATAAAGGAATCTTATCAAGTTTTTCTAGTAAAGATTTAATTTCAATTTCCAACTCACTAATATCTTCACCAATAACTTCTTTCTTAACTATTTCCTTTTGTAAAGATTTAATTTTATTGATATAATCATTAACTTTTCTATTAGTAGCAAGTTTATTACTCAAAAACACATAATCTTTATATTCCTGACTATCTTTTATAAACCCAACTAAGTTATCCACTTTATCTAGAATTAAATTATCCACAGATTTCACCATCTAAACTCCATGTTTTAGCAGCAGTAACTTTTACTGAAACTATTTTTCCACAAAGTTGTGGGCATCCATCAAAGTTTATCAACTTATTAGTATCAGTATACCCATATAATCCATCTTTACCATTAGTATTTTTACCTTCTACTAAAACCGGAACTATTTTACCAACTAATTTTTCATTATTTTCTAAGAAATACTTATTAACTACTTCATTTAACCTATATAAACGTTGTTCCTTTTCTTCTAAAGTAACATTATCTTCTAACTTAGCTGCAGGAGTATTTTCTCTAGGAGAATAAATAAATGTAAATGCATTATCAAACTTACATTCTTCAACTAAAGACATTGTTTCCATAAAGTCCTCTTCAGTTTCTCCAGGAAACCCAACAATAATATCAGTAGAAATACTAACATTAGGTATTGTATCTTTAATCTTATGGAATAATTCTAAATAACTTTCTTTAGTATAACGTCTACCCATAATCTTTAATATACGACTAGATCCAGATTGAACTGGTAAATGTACACTAGGCATAATATTTGGATATTTAGCTATAACTTCAATCATCTTATCAGTAAAATCCCAAGGATGACTAGTCATAAATCTTACTCTTGGAATATTAGTTTTAGCTACATCCTCAAGTAAATCTTCCATATCATATTTATAATCAAAATCTTTACCATAAGCATTAACATTTTGACCAAGTAATGTTACTTCTTGATATCCATCACGAACAAGTTCGTTAACTTCTTTTAAAATATCCTCTTTCGTTCTACTTCTTTGTTTACCTCTAGTATAAGGAACAATACAATAAGTACAGAACTTATCACACCCATAAATAATATTTACAAAAGCTTTATGAGAATTAGCTCTTTTTACAGGCATACCTTCTATTAAATTACCCTCTTTACTATAAACTTCAATACTTAATTTATTAGTCTTCATATTTTCATTTATAAGATAAGGTAATCTATGTAAATTATGAGTACCAAACACAAAATTAACATAACGGTATTTATGTAGAATTTCATCAACTACTCCTTCTTCTTGAGCCATACATCCACATAAACCAATAATTAAATCTCGTCTTTCCTCTTTTAAGTGTTTTAATCTACCCAACATACCAAAAGCTTTATTATGAGCATTTTCTCTAATACTACAAGTATTAAGAAGTACTAAATCAGCCTTTTCCATTTCCTCTTCTTCAGTAAATCCTAACTCTTCTAACATAGCTTTAATATTTTCACTATCATGTTCGTTCATTTGACATCCATAAGTTTTAACATGATAAGTTTTACCTACACCAAGTTCACTAAACTCATTATCGAGTTCATATTCTTCACGAATAACACTTTCTTTATTTCTAAGTTTTGCTTCTTTATAATTTGGTAATTGCATAATACCACTTCCTTGCCTATAAATTATACTAAATTTTATTTATTTATTCTACCCCTAAATACAAAAAACAACACCCTTAGGCATTGTTTTCTAAAATTACATTATAAATCACTTCATCTATAGTAGTAGATTTTTGATTACTTAAAACTTCTTCTTTTATTGAATCAAAGTTATCAGTAATAAAATCAATGATTTTCTCCATTCTTGGTTGTAATTTCTTTTCAGTTAAATTATTAACAATAATTTCTAGATTTGTTAATTTTGAATATTTCCCGTATTTATTGCTTTTGATATATGTATCATATAAATGTTTAAATGATACTACATCAATATTATTAAATCTAGAGTCTTCTAATATTTTAACTGTAGTGTAAATATAATTATCATTAATAGATTTATCTAGAATAGTTTCACCCTTATTATTTTTAATATTAGGTAAAAATTCTTTATTTCTTTTTAACTTATTAATTATATCAACAACATTAACATAGTTTATAGATACTAAAATATGAGCAAATGTATTACCATCTTGATTTTGATGATTAACATCCCAATCTTTATTTCCCATATGGTTAAGTACTACATCATAAGCACCACATTTTAATAACCTAACTAATATATTATTACCTGCTTCATCACAGGTATTGATATCAACAATTTTTTTCTTAAGTAACATATCAACAAACTCAATATGTCCTTCTTTAATTAGTTCGAATACCAGGGACGGTTCTTCCTCCACTAATTCAATTGTCTTTGTCTCATTGTAAAACATAAAATAAACACCTCTTATACACGGGACAATTCAATATTTTACTACAAAAGTGTATGTTTGTCAAATTTCTACTTAATTTCAATTACCTTTTTATTATCGTTTTTTTCTTCTTTTGGAACAACAATTTCTAAAATACCATCTTTAAATTCTGCACTAATTTTATCATTATCAACATTACCTACATAAAACTTTCTAACTGTTTTACCATAAAATCTTTCTCTTTTAATATATTGCTTATCATTATCCGAGTATTCATTATTCTTTTCAGCGACAATCGTAACATAACCATCATTACATTCAACACTGATTTCTTCCTTTTTAAAACCAGGAATATCAGCTTCTATATAATAATTCCCCTCTTTTTCATAAACATCACACTTAATAACATCAAAATTATCTACTCCATCCATAAAACCATCAAAAATACTATCTAAATAAAATCTTCTGCTTGGTAACATATATTCTCCCTTAAATTATAAATATTTTTTTAATCCTGTAATAACATCTTGTTGAAATTCTAAGAAATCTTCTGCAAACTTTAAATCTTTTTTTTCAACAACATCTTTATAATTCTTAATTTTCTTTTCCATTTCAATACTTCCCATTGAAACACCTTGAATAAGCATTTCAGCTATACTAGTATCGCTATTATCACTCTTAACTTCTTTTTTAATACCCATACTAGCACCCATCTTGGCCATCATTCCATTTTCATCTTTCTCATAATCACCAAGAAGATCCTTAACTTCACTAAAATACCTCTCATAACCCTTTAGTATTTCTTCTGCATCTTTCTTAATCTTATTATCTTTTTCTTTTAATTCCTCTAATAACTTAGTAATTGTAAAAATACCCATCTCACTATCTTTATAAATGTGCTTATAAAGTTCTATCTTCTCATTCATATTATTCCTCCTATTTTAATTATGGGAAGAAAAATATTTTTTCATACAAAAAAAGAATACATTAGTATTCTTTTATTTAATAGGATTAATAACTTCTTTACCACCCATATATGGTTGAAGTGCCTTTGGAATTAAAATACTTCCATCTTCTTGAACATTATTTTCTAAGAATGCAATTAAACCACGTGGTGAAGCAAGTACTGTATTATTTAATGTATGTACTAAATAAGTTCCATTTTCACCTTTAGTCCTAATACCAAGACGTCTAGCTTGTGCATCACCTAGAGTAGAACATGAACCAACTTCAAAATATTTTTGTTGTCTTGGACTCCATGCTTCAATATCACATGATTTAACTTTTAAATCTGCTAAATCCCCACTACAACATTCTAACGTTCTAACTGGAACATCTAAACTTCTAAAGAATTCAACTGTATAACTCCACATCTTATTATACCAATCCATAGAATCTTCAGGTTTACATAAAACTACCATTTCTTGTTTTTCAAATTGATGAACACGATATACTCCTCTTTCTTCAATACCATGTGCACCTACTTCTTTTCTAAAACATGGTGAATAACTAGTTAATGTAATTGGTAGACTAGCTTCTTCAACGATTTGACCTTTAAATTTACCAATCATAGAATGTTCACTAGTTCCAATCAAGAATAAATCTTCACCCTCAATTTTATACATCATAGCTTCCATTTCTGCAAAACTCATAACACCATTAACAACATCGCTTCTAATCATAAATGGTGGAATACAATAAGTAAAACCTTTATCAATCATAAAATCTCTAGCATAACTAATCATAGCAGAATGAATTCTAGCAGCATCACCCATTAAGTAATAAAAACCATTACCACTAGTTCTACCAGCACTATCTTTATCTAAACCATTAATACTATTTAAAATATCAGCATGATATGGCACTTCAAATTTAGGAACAACTGGATCTCCAAATTTCTCAATTTCAACATTTTCACTATCATCTTTACCAACAGGTACAGAATCATCTATAATATTAGGAATAATCATCATCTTAGCCTTTAATATTGCATTTAATTCTTCTTCTTCCTTTTCAAGAGTTGCTAATTTTTCATTAATTTCTACTACTCTAGCCTTTAATGAATCAGCTTCATCTTTCTTCCCTTCCCTCATCATCATACCAATGTTACTAGAAGTGTTATTTTTCTCACTACGAAGATTATCGCCCTCAAGCTTTAAACTACATACTTTATCATATAGTTCAACAACTTCATCAACTAAAGGTAATTTTTGTTCTTGAAACTTCTTCTTAATATTTTCACAAACTTTTTCCTTATTCTCTTTTACATATTTAATATCCAACATATTTTTTCCTCTTTTCTTTTTAAAATAAAAAGAATGATACCTCTAAGGAGTCATTAGACGGTACCATCCTTTATTTTACTTAATTAATATAACGGTATTACCGGGTCTAGTTAGGACCATTCGAGAAAGTAGATTAAATAGTTCGCCTCTTAGTTTCCACCAACCACTAAGTCTCTTAAAAACTACACTATTATTGGTTTTCTCATCAATTTATATATTTATATTATAAACAAATCTAAAAATTTTATCAACTATTTATTATATCTTTGATTAAATTTATCGATTTGACTAAGTCTTTTAGTATTTGGTTTTTCTTCTTCCCACGATTTATCTAATTCTAAATCTAAAACAGTATAAGGCAAATTATATTTGTTAGTATATGGAAACATCGTTAATATATCATTAGTATCTTGAATACATATAACTTTTATATAATTAATAATCTTCCTAAAAGCTCTACCATTACCATCACATTTGAATATATAATAATTTTTTCCCATTCCAGAATATAAATTCACCTCAGTATTAATAGGTAATATATTTCTTAACTTATAATAAACTTCTTCAACAGGAAAATCACTACTAAAACATGAAGCATCACTCGAATCAAAATTATCCACATGCTTCTTAATATGTTCAATAGCACGTTCCTCACTATAAGAAATCATTTGCTCAACTGAATAGGACTTACAACATTCACTTTTCATAATTGGTAAAGACAATCTCATTTTCAAAAAAACTAACACACTGTAATAATCGTCTAAATTACTCTTTAAAAGAGAATCATTCTCCATAAATAGCTTATAACACTCCTCATATTTTCTTTGTTCACATAACAGCTTCAATCTAACCTTAATAAGTTCGTATATACTCCTGTCTGTTGTTCTTTTAGTAATAATAGTTCCATTAATCCACCATTCAGCTTCATCAACACGCCCACAGTCAAGTAATAAACTAGCGTATCCAGTTCTAGCACATAAATCATATGGATAACTTTCTAAATAAATGGCTAATTCCTCCATTGCACGCGCAATTTTTTTATTATCCAATAATAGTAATATTTGTTGAAACCACTTATCATCAAAATATTTCTTTTCTTTCAAAACAATCACCACACTATTTATTATATCTTTGATTAAATTTATCAATTTGACTAAGTCTTTTTAATTTAGCCGGTTCTTCATGTTTAGGAGTTAAATCCATACAAGACATCTTTTCTTTATTTTCATAAGGATAAATCATAAGAATATCATTAGAATTCTGAAGTGCTATCACCTCAATATAATCAACATTCTTACCATTAACTTTGCCACAGCATTCATATTTAAATACATAGCTACATTCAAGTATATTATCACGTATTGCCCCATCACAAGGAAGTAAAGTTCTTAATTTATAATAAACATCTTCAAGCATAAAATTATCATTAAAAACTAAATGACCTTCTCTTAACGGATTTAATCTACAATTTTTAATACAAGAAAGTACATTTTCTTCACTATAAGCAGTAATCTGATCAACCTTATAATTATAACCACTATAATCAACATCACCCAATAGATTAAGTTTTTTCTTTAAAAACATTAATATTTCTAAATGTGACAAATCTCTCTTCTCAAAAATATTAATATTATCCATAAATAATTCTAAACATTCAGAATATCTTTCCTCACAACACAATAACTTAATATTAAATATAACTAAATCATCTAATGACTGTTTTGGTGTACTAGGTAAAACCACTACATTATCAAGTACTTCCCTAGCTTCTTCAATACGTCCACTTTTTATTAATGCATCAGCATAATAAGCATGTCCACAGCAATCATTAGGATATTTTTCCAAATATTTTTGATATTCATAAATTGCTTGATCAAAAAGTTTAGCATGAACTAACTTCAAGATTCTTAAAAAATATTCCTTATTATAGTACTTCGCCATTACAGAATCACACCCCATATAAATATAGTATTGTTATTTTACTAAAAAAATTAAAAAAAGACAAGAAAAAAAGAAGCTAGACAGCCTCAACAATTAACTTAATTGCCGTTCTTTCTTCTCCTTCAATAGTAATATCAGTAAAAGCTGGTATACAAACTAAATTCTTACCACTTGGTGCAACAAATCCTCTAGCTATAGCTATAGCTTTAATAGCTTGGTTTAAAGCGCCAGCACCAACAGCTTGAATTTCTACTGTACCTTTTTCACGAAAAACATTTGCTAATGCTCCTGCTACGCTATTTGGATTAGATTTTGATGAAACTTTAAGTGTTTCCATATTCATTTTATCATTCCTTTCTACAATAAAACATATGTAAAAAAGAAAAAAAAAGACCAAAAGGTCTTTAAATTATAATTCTTCAACACCAGAATTAACTTCAACATCATTAGTTGGAATACTAACAACTTCTGGTTCATTAATACTACCAGATTCAACATTCTGAACTTCTGGAATACTAACAACATCTTGACTTTCAGTAACTGGTTCAATTACTGGCATTTCAACAACTGGAACTTCAACAGGATTTGGAACAATTGGTTCAGTTATAAATTGGTTTTCAACTACAGGTTCAGTAATTTGAATTTCTGGTTCAACCTCAACAGGATCAACAATATTTTGAACTTCAGGAACAGTAACTACATCTTCATTTGCAACTACTGGCTCAATTACTGGCATTTCAACAGTTTCTTCTGATACTTCTGGGGCACCCATATCAACAATAGGCTCAACTGTTTTAATTTCTGAAAAATTACCACCATATGGAACATGATTCTCTTCCATTGCTGGGAATGTTTGTGTAGCCTCTAATGGATCATTACCACCATAAATAGTAACTGGTTTTTCTTCCTGAACAGTAAAATCAACTATAGGTGCTTCACCACCATAAACTTGTGATTCATCAATAGTAGGTACAGAAACAACATCAATAGGTTGTTCTTGAACTACAGGTTCAGTATTAACTACTTCTTGACTACTTAAATTTGCTGTATCAACTACTGGACTAGTATCAACACCTGAAACAATATTAACAGGTTCAGACTGACTAACATCTACAGTAGTAACAACATCAGAAACAACAGGTTCATCAATAACTGGTACTACATTAGGTACATTAACTTGATTATTAAGTGTATTTAAATTATCATTCATTGTATTCATACTATTATCAGCTATCGGATTAGTATTAATAACTGCCTCACTCTTAGATTTTTTAGCTCCAACTATAAATAAAATGATTGCAATTATAAGTAAAAGTATACCACATAAAACTAAAATTCCTGGAATTGTGGTTAACCATTCTATCATATTTTTCATCTCCCTTATTTTATTCTATTAAAATCATAACAAAAAAAAACAATAATTGCAATTATTTTTCTAAAAATAATCCCCAATTATCATCTTTTTTTGGAAATCTTTCAAAATTTAATTCTTCTTTAGTTGTAGGATGAATAAAAGATAATGAATAACTACATAAGCAAATTTGTTTTAAATCAGATTTACCATATCTTTGATCCCCAACAAGTGGATAACCACGAGATGCAAATTGAACTCTTATTTGATGATGTCTACCAGTAACAAGTTCAATTCTAACTAAACTACATCCATCTATTTCTTTTAATACTTCATATTTTAAAATTGATTTTTTACCAATACTACTATCAGTAACAACAGTATTACCATTATCTAGTTTTTCTAAATAATCACAAAACTCGCCCTTTTTTTCATCTAAAATTCCATTTATAATGGCTAAATATTGTTTCTTAAATTCATGATTTTGAATCTGCGCACTAAGACGACTAGCAGCTTTACTAGTCTTAGCAAACACCATCACACCCTGTACTGGTCTATCTAGTCTATGAACAAGTCCTAAATAAACATTACCTGGCTTATTATACTTTTCTTTAATATATTCCTTTATCATAGTAAGCATATCTTTATCCCCAGTAATATCACTTTGACTTAAAATATTACTAGGTTTATAAACAACTATAATATGATTATCTTCATATATAACTTCTAACTTATTCATAAAACTCTACTCTTCCTGTAATACCACAAGGTAATACTAAATCATCTTTAGTAATAGAAAGCCCTATTTCTTCTATTTCTACTCTAGCTTGAAACTTAGGTAAAATTCTTAGTTTAACCAAGTTATTTATAACTTCTTTAGTCAGTCCACCAGTATAAGAATTTATTAAAAAGAATAATGGTTTTTCACTTAGCAACTCACTACATAAAGTAATTAAATTATCTAAATCTTTCTCAATATCCCAAACTTCACCGTTACTTCCTCTACCATAACTAGGTGGATCCATAACGATTGCATCATACTTATTCCCACGCCTTATTTCCCTTTGAACAAATTTAACTACATCATCAACTAAATAACGTATTGGTTTATCTTCAAGCCCACTAGCTCTAACATTTTCTTTACACCAATCAACCATTCCACGAGAACTATCAACATGAACAACACTAGCACCAGCTTTTAAACACGCAACACTAGCACCACCAGTATAAGCAAATAAATTAAGAACTTTTATCGGACGATTACTTTTCCTAATTTTATTCATCATATAATCCCAGTTAACAGCTTGTTCTGGAAACAAACCTGTATGTTTGAATCCCATTTGTTTAATATTAAAAGTTAAATCTTGATATTTAATTTGCCAATCACTAGGAGTTTTTCTAAGATTTTCCCAATGTCCTCCACCCTTATTACTACGATAATAAACAGCATTAATATTAGAATACTTTTCTAACAAATCACCATTATCCCAAATAACCTGAGGATCTGGTCTAAGAAGATAAATATCTTTCCAACGTTCCAGTTTCATTCCCCTAGAACTATCTATAATTTCATAATCATCAAAATCTTTAACAATCCACATATAAATCACCTACAACTATTCTACCACATACAAAAAGAAAAATCATTCCCTAGATTTTTCTCATCTTTTTTAATAATTTTATTTCATTAACAACAAGTTTTTGTTTTTCCTTATCTCTATCAAGAATATACTTTCTTGGAAATCCAAAACAATTAACATAATATTTTAATTTTTTAACATGATTACTGTTATTAAGCAAAACAGAAGTATCTGTTTTAACCTCAATAGCAAAAGGATAAATAATTACACCATCTACAACAAAGTTATCATTTTTACTATAAACTAACTTTATTTTAGTATTATTACCTTTAGAAAAATCAGCTACATATAAATTTTTAAAATTATCAATAATATGAAACATGTCTATCCCTCCTGTACAATTAAATAAATAAAATGAAACAATTATTTTCTTAAATTTATAAAATAATTATAAAGTTCATCACACTTTTCTTTATTCATAGCTTTTTTATTAATATATAAATTATCAATACCAAGTTTTAAATATTTTTCATCACCCATTTTATGATAAGGCAAAAATTCTATTTTCTCAATATTATTTATTCCCATCAAAAACTGATTTAATCCATTCATATATGAAATATTATCATTAACATCAGGTACAATAACTTGTCTTATCCATACCTTAGTATTACTTTTATTTAAACAAGAAACAAATTTATTAAATTCATCCATAGTTTGACCAGTTAAATCTAAATATCCATCATCAGTAATATGTTTAATGTCAAGTAAAACTAAATCAACATATGAAAGAATTTCTTCATACTTTCCTACTCCAACACCAGCAGTATCAAGAGTAATATGAATATTATTTTCTTTTAAAAGCTTACATGTTTCTAATAGAAAATCAATCTGTAGAAGTGGTTCACCACCTGAAAAAGTAACACCACCATCATTTCTTTTAAAGTATGGTTTATTGCGAAGAATTTTAGCAACTAATTCCTCACTTGTATAATTTTCTTTACCTTTTACCCACATCTCAGGATTATGACAATATTTGCATCTTAACTTACATCCACTTAAGAAAACAACAGTACGAATCCCTGGACCATCAACAAGTCCAAAGGATTCGATTGAATCAACTGCACCTCTCATTATATTTTCTCATGGAAAGTTCTAGATATAACTTCCTCTTGTTGTTTTCTTGTAAGTCGATTAAATCTAACTGCATAGCCAGAAACACGAATAGTTAATAGTGGATATTTTTCTGGATTTTCCATTGCATCAATTAAAGTTTCACGGCTTAATACATTTACATTTAAATGATGTGCACCTTGTGTAAAGTATCCGTCAAGTAAACTAACTAAATTGTCAACTTGTTCTTCTTTAGTATGACCAAGTGAATTAGGTACAATTGAGAATGTATTACTAACACCATCTCTACAACATTCAGCATATGGAATTTTAGCAACACTATTTAAACTAGCTATTGCCCCACTATTATCCCTACCATGCATTGGGTTAGCACCAGGTGCAAAAGCTACACCCTTTTTTCTACCATCTGGAGTAGCACCAGTTTTAGAACCATAAACTACATTAGATGTAATAGTTAAAACTGAAAGTGTTGTAACTGCATCACGATAACATTTATGACTAGAAAGTTCATTGTAAACTTTTTCTAAAACTTCTACCGCAATAGAATCTACTCTATCATCATCATTTCCATATTTAGGAAAATCACCTTCAATTTCAAAATCAACCATAATACCATTTTCGTTACGTACAGGTTTTACTTTCGCATATTTAATAGCAGATAATGAATCAGCCACAACCGATAAACCAGCTACACCATAAGCCATTAATCTTCTAACATAAGTATCATGAAGTGCCATTTGACTAGCTTCATATGCATATTTATCATGCATGTAATGAATGATATTCATAGCATCAGCATAAATCTTAGCAACCTTTTCTATCATCTTAAAGAATGATTCTTTTACTTTATCGTAATCTAAAATTTCATCAGTCATTTTTTCAAAACCTTCAACAACTAAATCACCCTTAACTTCATCAATTCCACCATTCATTGAATAAAGGAGCGCTTTAGCCAAGTTACAACGAGCTCCAAAGAATTGCATATCTTTTCCTTCCCTCATTGCAGATACACAACAGGCAATCGCATAATCATCACCATATAAAGGTCTCATAACTTCGTCATTTTCATATTGAATAGAATCTGTTTCAATTGACATCTTAGCACAGTATTTCTTAAATGCTTCAGGTAAGTTTTCACTCCATAAAACTGTTAAGTTAGGTTCTGGTGCTGAATCCAAATTAGTTAATGTATGTAAGATACGATAACTTGTCTTAGTAACCATATTCTTCCCATCTTCACTAATTCCACCAACTACACAAGTTACCCAAGTAGGATCACCTGAGAATAATTCATCATAATCAGGTGTTCTTAAATGTCTAACAAGTCTTAACTTAATAACGAATTGATCAATTAATTCTTGAGCTTCTTCTTCTGTTAAAATACCAGCTTTAATATCTCTCTCTATATAAATGTCAAAGAAACCATCAACTCTACCCATACTCATAGCAGCACCATTATTCTCTTTAATAGCTGCTAAATAACCAAAGTATGTCCATTGAACTGCTTCTTTTGCATTCTTAGCTGGTTTACTAATATCATAACCATAACGAAGAGCCATCTTTTTAATTTCATCAAGCGCACGATATTGCATTGAAACATCTTCTCTTAAATGAATTAAGTCCTCATTCATCTCACCAGTAAGATTATCCCAATCTTTTTTCTTTTCTTGCATCAAAAAGTCAATACCATATAACGCAATTCTACGATAATCACCAATAATTCTTCCACGCCCATATGCATCAGGAAGTCCTGTTAATAATCCAACATGTCTAGCTTTTTTAATTTCATCAGTATACGCATCAAATACGCCTTGATTATGAGTCTTTCTAAACATATTAAAATATTTATCAACATCTTCATTTAACTTATAACCGTATGCTTCAAGTTCTTGATAAACCATACGAATACCACCATATGGATTAACAATTCTTTTAAGTGGTTCATTAGTTTGTAAACCAACTATAACTTCATTATCTTTATCAATATAACCAGCCTCATATGCATTAATAGCTGACATATGTTCTGTATCTATATCAAGCACATGTTTTTTAAGTTCTTCTTCTAATAAACTACTACATTTACTCCAAACTTTATTAGTCTTTTCAGTCTTATTAGCTAAAAAACTTTCATCACCAGAATAAGCAGTATAATTATTTTGAATAAAGTCTCTTACATTAACTTCACTCATCCATTTTCCTTCTTTAAAACTTGTCCATTCTTGCATAGCAATCCTCCTATATTCCATACCTCTATTTTATCAATTTATGTATATATTAATCAACACCATTTTCATCTTTTGACAAAAGAAAAAATCTACAGCGTAGACTTTCTTAATTACCATATTTACTAGTTATACCAAAATATTCTTCTATAGTTATCCAATTACCACTATTATATAATTTAGTAGCTAAATCAACACCAACATATCTAATATGCCATGGTTCATACATATAACCAGTTATATCATTTTTACCCTTTGGATATCTAATAATAAACCCATACTTATAACAGTTATCATTCAACCATTTACCTTCTTTAGTATTAATGAAACTAGTAGATAAACTATTAATATCAGCAGCAAGGCCAGTTTGATGTTCAGAGTGACCCGCTCTAGCAGAATAAGTATCAGCTTTGGCTTTACCATCTTTACTAACATAATTATTATATATAGTGCTTTGTCTAGAATAAGATCTATAACCACTTATAACTTTTAAACTTACACCATCACCACTAGCATCACTTTTCATTTTATTAAATGCACTATTAAATGAAGATAATAATCCGCCTGGTGCATAACTCTTAGGTAAAGAATAAGTTTTATTAGCTATTAACACACCATCAACATAATAAATACCATTAACCTTTTTTATTTCGTATCCCTTTGAAGTAATTCCTACAAAACTACTACCTGTATCACTAGGTTTAATAACTTGTTTCTCTTTTACAATTAATTTAAAATCTTGAACTACCTGATTACCACTTTTATCAGTAGCAACATATGAAAGTTTATACTCTCCTACTTTTTTAATGTCATATTCACCAACAACTTTTATATCGACATCATCACTACTATTATCAGTTACTTTTATATTTTTTAATAAATCAACACTATTATTAAGATAAATTGTTATATCTCTAACACCATCAATACTAGGCTTCAAATCATCAATAACATTTAATTTTAAAACAACTTTCTCATTTCTAAAACTAATATAACCAGTATATAAGCCAGCTTTCTTAGTATCAACATCTTCCCATTTTATTTCTTTAGAATTAAGTTTTTCTAAATTTTCATCATTAACGTATTTATTTATATCAGGAATTTCTTCACCAATTTTAATACTTAGAATTTTTTTATAATCTAAATCTTTATAACTAATATAAATATAGTTTACACTTAAAAGAATAATTGTAACTAAAATCAAAACTAATATATTAAATAAAATATTATATTTAGTTATATTTTTTCTCATAATATATCCTCCTATATTAATCTATAACTAATTATATCATAAATTATATAAAAATAGATGTGCTTTTATAATTGCAACATCAACAATCAAAACATATATTAAATTAGAAAGGAAGGATAAAATGTTTGAAGATAATAATAGATTTTCAAGATTCCCAAGCGGTTGTTTTATAGTAGGACCAACTGGACCTACTGGACCTGCAGGGCCTGGTAGTGGTGCAACTGGACCAACTGGACCAACTGGTGCTACCGGATCTACTGGACCTACTGGAGCTACTGGTGCAACCGGACCTACTGGGCCTACTGGTGCAACAGGAGCAACTGGTGCCACACCAACCCTAGCAATAGGTACCGTAACAACTGGAGAACCTGGAAGTGATGCATCTGCTAGTATTACTGGTACTGCACCAAACTTTATATTAAATCTTACTATACCACAAGGACCTACTGGACCTACTGGAGCTACAGGTTTAACTGGTGATGTTGGGGCTACCGGTCCTACTGGACCTACTGGACCTACAGGTTTAACTGGTGATGTTGGGGCTACTGGACCTACTGGACCTACTGGGCCTACAGGTTTAACTGGTGATGTTGGGGCTACTGGACCTACTGGACCTACAGGTTTAACTGGTGATGTTGGGGCTACCGGTCCTACTGGACCTACTGGACCTACTGGACCTACCGGACCAGCAGCAGTCTAGTATAATATAATTTGATACGACAATTCGCCAAAAAAAGATTTTCATATAACCAAATAAATCAAGCAAATGATTACTCCTTGATAAAAATGGTATCATGAAAATACTAAAAAAGTGATATATAATTATATCACTTTTCTTTTATATACAAGTTATAATAAATTAAACTTACATAACTACCATAATCTAAATAAACTCTAAAATAATGTATAAATTATATAAATTCGAACTTATATACTAAAGTTGATTTACATAATTAATATATAACTGTTTTATTTTTAAACGAGACTATTAATTATCCTAGTTTAAACAATCTTAACTTACTAACTTTATTAAATATTCTATCATATATTATAATAAAGGAGGAAAAAATGAATTGTAATAATAATTATAAAAAATCATGCAAAAAAATAAAAGACAACTCTAATAAAGAGTCATCTTAAAAACTACAGAAATATTTTATTTTATTTAATTTTCATAGTATCAGAATTATTGAAAAAATGAAAGTATATATTTATTTTAAATAAAGTTTTTTACCTTTTTCTAAATAAATTATGTATTTCCCCGTTTGGTTACAAGTAAATATTAGCTTAGGATATTCTTCTTTTAAAATATTCAATTCTTCTAAACATGAATTAACATTTTTAGGATAGTAATTAGTCCACCCTTCTTTAGTTGCAATCCAATAGTCCTCTATTTGTACCCAATGATAGTCGTCATTATCTTTTTGATTTAGCACATTATAAATACCTTTATTAATATAGCCATAACTAGTTGATTTACTATCTGCTTCACTCCTAGCATTTAGATTATCAACTAATACTTCTATTTGATTAATATCATTATTTCTTGATACCGGAGTACCAACTTTTATTTTTTTAGGTAAATCAATCCAATTAATATTTCTAGTATTTAGTACAGTTGTAAAATCTTTATCAATATAGAAAACATCCTCTGGTCTCATAGATAAACCAGTAATTACCCAACTACCATTGGAATTTTCTATCCAATTATCACTACTACCCCTACCACAAACTAAGTGAATATGATTAGCAGTTGCACCATCAGTTCCTTCATAACATATAACATCTCCTCTTTTGAAAACATCACCCACTTTAATATTAGCAAAATCACTATCATTAGAATGAGTAAGTGTCATGAAAGCAATATCAGTAAATGTTGGTGTAATAACTGGTGTTGTTGATACTAACCAAATTGTATTAGTACTACCATTACCTACACCCCTAATAGCAGTTACTTTCATTTCATCACATGGACAGTAAATAGGATCACGTCCAGTATCTATACCACCATCATCGATTGGATAATCTATATTACCATCTGCTACACCAACATTATGTTTTTTGTGACTAAACTCATCATATCTACATGTTATTCTCATATTTTTTAAAGGGTAAATCATATAATTTTTATTCATAAGTAATCTCTCCTATAATATTATCAACACCAATCACTTTATCATTGTCATTTCCTATTACTTCTTCAATTAGAGTAGTATCATCATCAACTGAAACGTCAGTAGTTTTTCCAGTTAACTGCTCATAAGTAGAAAGTTTTCCTTCTAAACTCTTATAAATTGTATCTGCACCCAAGAAACTAAATAATCCTACCCATAAACTATTGATATGACTTATATCACTAAAAGTTTTAGAAAATAGAAAACCTAATACCACATTAACAATTAAACTATAAACAGGAACATGATTTGAACCATTACAGAATCTTTTTGTTTTTTGAATAAATACAACAGTTATACTACCACATGCAATAGCTATAATTAAAATATTTTGAAGCAAATTCCAATTCAACATACTATTCCTTCCTTTCTGATATATTATATGACTCATCAATAAAGTAAACAGTTAATTAGCACAAATTATATTAAAAATTAATTTTGATTTCAAAATAATAAAATTAGTTACCAAATATAATAAATAAAGACTAACAATACTATCTAGGTTAATACAATAAGTGGTCTAAAAAAAATTACATATATTATATTAAGTCAAGTTAAATGATTACTCCTTGACGAAAAATATTATCGTAAAATCTCCCAAAAAAGTGATATATAAAACTATATCACTTTTTCTTTACATATAATATATTGAGGTGAATTATGAATAAATACAAAGTTTGCGTATATGCAATCTGTAAAAATGAAGAAAAATTTGTATCTAGATGGGTTAAATCAATGAAAGAAGCAGATGAAATTTATGTTTTAGACACAGGTTCAACAGACAATACCAGAAAAAAATTAAAAAAATTAGGTGTTAATGTCAAAAAGAAAAAATTTAATCCCTGGCGTTTTGACAAAGCTAGAAATGAATCATTAGAAATGGTACCAATAGATACCGATATTTGTATCTGTACCGATTTAGATGAAGTTTTTGAAGAAGGTTGGCGTGAAAAATTAGAAGATATTTGGGATGAAAATACAACCAGACTATCATATAACTATAATTGGAGCTTAGATGAAAACAACAATCCAAAAGTAAACTTCTATATTGAAAAAATACATAGTCGTAAAGATTATACTTGGACACACCCAGTACACGAAGTTTTAACTTATATTGGTGATAAAGAAGAAATTAAAAAAACTACCGATAAAATAACTGTTAATCACTACCCAGATAATAATAAATCCAGAGGCAGTTATCTTCCACTACTAGAACTATCTGTAGAAGAAGACCCTGAAGATGATAGAAATATGCATTATCTTGGTCGTGAATATATGTATTATGAAAAATGGAATAAATCAATAGATACCTTAATAAAACATTTATCACTACCACGTGCTACATGGAAAGATGAAAGATGTGCATCTATGCGATTTATAGCGAGATGTTATAAAAATCTAAATAGAATTGATGAAGCAAGAATGTGGTTAGATAAAGCATGTCTTGAAGCTCCTCATTTAAGAGATCCTTTTATGGAAAGAGCCCTACTCGAATATCAATTAAACAACTGGGAAGAAGTTGAAAAATATTGTTTAAAAGCATTAAAAATAAAAAAACATACTAAGTCATATATTAATGAAATATTTAGTTGGGATAATACTGTATATGATTTACTATCTCTTAGTTACTTTTATCAAGATAACAAAAAACTAGCCTTAAAATATATAAAGCTAGCTTTAAAAATGGAACCAACTAATGAAAGACTATTAAAAAATCACGAACTCATCAAAAAAATGAAAAAGACAACTAAATAACCAATTAAAAATAAAATGTAATATCACTTTTCTCTTTTAAAAATATAATATATTAGAGAGGAGCAGTGATTTTATATGTTTTATGGTCCAGGTTATGGATACAACAACTGCGGATGTGGCAACGAAGG
>JAZOBJ010000017.1:0-12326 GCA_045595895.1 Candidatus Scybalousia sp.
ATTGTTTTTAGAAAGAGTATGGTTGATGAAAATACTTAACGGTTATTAATGAAGACACTTTTCGTTAGTTAGAAAATCGTATTTCTGCGTTAAAGAATTAAAGATGAAAATAAGGTGGCACCGCGATATTATCGCCCTTTGGTAGTGCTACCTTTTTATTTTGTTAGGAGGATAATATGATAACAAAACCAAAAGGATGCCATGATATATATGGTTTAGAAGCTAAGAAATGGAAGTATGTTAGTAATTTAATTGATGCTGTATGTGAAAGATATAACTATGAGTTTATTCGTACACCTATTTTTGAATCTAGTGAACTTTTTCATAGAGGTGTAGGTGAGAGTAGTGATATTGTAACTAAAGAAACTTATGACTTTGTTGATCGTGGAGATAGAAAAATGACACTTCGTCCTGAAGGTACAGCTGGTGTAGTTAGAAGTTATATTGAAAATAAAATGTATGGTGATGCTAAACAACCAGTTAAACTTTACTATAATGGAACAATGTATCGTTATGAAAGACCACAATCAGGAAGAGATAGAGAACTTACTCAATTTGGTGTTGAAGTTTTAGGAAGCGATGATCCAATGATTGATGCTGAGGTTATTTCCATAGCTGTAAATATTTATAAATTAGTTGGATTAAAGGGTATTAAAGTTAATATTAATTCATTAGGTGATAAAGAATCTCGTGATAATTATCGTAAAGCATTAGTAGATTATTTTACACCACATATTGATGGTATGTGTGAAGACTGTAAAAATCGTTTAGTTAAGAATCCTCTTCGTATTTTAGATTGTAAAGTTGATGGTGATAGCGATGTAATGAAAAATGCACCAGTAATTTTAGATTATTTAAATAGCGAAAGTAAAGAAAGATTTGAGAAAGTTCAAAAGTACTTAGATTTATTAGATATTGAATATGTAGTTAATCCTAGAATAGTACGTGGTCTTGATTATTATGATCATACTGTATTTGAAGTAGAAGCAATGGTTGAAGGATTTGGTAGTCAAAATGTACTTGGAGCTGGTGGAAGATATAATGGTTTAGTAAAAGAATTAGATGGACCTGAAGTTCCTGGTATGGGATTTGCGATGGGTGTTGGTAGATTAATGCTAGCTATCGAAAAAGAAGAAATTAAGTTACCAATTGAAGAATCTATTGATGCATTTGTGATGTATGTATCTGATACTGAAAAAGATTATGCTACTACTTTAGTACAAGAACTTCGTATGAATGGATTTAAAGTTGATACTGAATATACTGGTAGAGGATTAAAATCTCAATTTAAACAAGCTGATCGTTTAAATAGTAAATTCTTAATTATTTTAAATGATGAAGATTTAAAGAATAATGAAATTAAAATAAAAAATAATAAAACTAAAGAAGAAACTACAGTTGAACTAGATTACTTAATGTATTATTTAGATGAAATGATAGGTATGGATGATGGTTGTGACTGTGGATGCGGTGATCATGAACATGAATGTCATTGTGGTGATAATTGTGGTTGTTTAGATGGTGAAGAATGTATCTGTGGTGATGACTGTAAATGTCATGATGAATTTTAGAAAGAAGTTGAATGTATGAAAAAGAATAATAATACTGATTTTAATATTAATAATGTTGGTGAAATCGTTGAATTATATGGTTGGGTAGCTAAGAAAAGAAACCTTGGGGGTCTTATATTTATCGATTTAAGAGATAGAAGTGGAATTATCCAACTTGTAGTTAGACCAGAAGAAAAAGATTATGAAGTTGCAAGTAGTTTAAAAAGCGAATCTGTTATTAAAGCCAAAGGATTGGTTGTTGAAAGAGAAAGTAAAAATAATAAGATTCCTACTGGTGAAATTGAAGTTATTGTATCTGATTTAGAACTTATTAATATGGCAAATGATTTACCATTTGAAATTACTGATACAACAACAGCACTAGAAGATACAAGACTTAAATATCGTTATTTAGATATTAGACGTGATGAAATAAAAGATAAACTAATTATACGTAGTAAGATTACTATGGCTGTTAGAAATTTCCTAGCTAGTAAAGGTTTTATTGAAGTAGAAACACCAATTCTATGTAAATCAACACCGGAAGGAGCTAGAGATTATTTAGTACCATCTCGTGTTAATAAAGGTAAGTTTTTTGCACTTCCTCAATCACCACAAATCTTTAAACAATTATTAATGATTGGTGGTGTAGAAAGATATTTCCAAATAGCTAAATGTTTTAGAGATGAAGATTTAAGAGCTGATCGTCAACCTGAATTTACTCAAGTTGATATGGAAATGAGTTTCGTTAATGAGGAAGATGTAATGGAACTAACTGAAAACTTAATAGCTACAGTATTTAAAGAAGTAAAGGGTATTGATATTAGTTTACCTCTTATGAAAATGAAATATGATGATGCTATTAGTTTATATGGTAGTGATAAACCAGATTTAAGATTTGATATGAAAATTAATGATATTAGTGATATTTTTACTGATACTGAATTTACAGTATTTAAAAATGTTTTAGATTCTAATGGAGTAATTAACTGTTTAGTAGTTAAGGGTAAAGCAGATTTATATTCAAGAAAAGAAATAGATAAGTTAACTGATTATGTTAAAACTTATAAAGCTAGTGGACTAGCTTGGTTAAAATACTCTGAAAATGATTTTAATGGAAGTATTCGTAAAGTAGTTAGTGATAGTGAACTTGCTTCTTTAAAAGAAAAATTAGATATTTCAGAAAATGATTTAATTTTAATAGTAGCAGATAAATATGATATCGTTAAAACATCACTTGGAGCATTAAGATGTAAATTAGGTCGTGATTTAGGTTTAATTGCTGATTGTGACTATAAATTATTATGGGTAGTAGATTTCCCTTCATTTGAATATAGTGAACAAGAAGATAGATATGTTGCATGTCATCATCCATTTACTGCACCAAAAGATGAGGATATAGAAAAATTAATTTCTGATCCTGCTAACTGTTATTCGAAGGCATATGATATCGTTATCAATGGTTATGAAGCTGGTGGAGGAAGTATTCGTATTCATAAACAAGATGTTCAAGCTAAAATGTTTGAAGCTTTAGGGTTTACTTCAGAACAAGCAAAAGAAAAATTTGGCTTCTTCTTAGAAGCATTTGATTATGGTACACCACCACATGGTGGACTTGCATTAGGTCTTGATAGACTAGCAATGCTTTTAACTAATACAGAAAATATTCGTGACGTTATTGCGTTTCCTAAAACCGCTAGTGCATCTGATTTGATGAGTGAATGTCCTAATGTAGTAGATGAGAAACAATTACAAGAATTAGCATTAAAAATCGAGAAATAATATTATTTCTCGATTTTTTTTATTTTTTGTCATTATTTCATTTGACTTTTAATAAATTTTCTAGTAAAATAATGCATACACTGTGAGGGTAAGGTAGAATTGTGATCTAGTATCATTTAGAAAGGAGAAGCCACAATGAGAGATAATTATGTTTTTGAATACTTAAACGAGAATGAGTTTAAAGTAAAGGAAAGAACTGTACGTAAGTATAATATGCTTGCATACAAAAAACTAGTTTTTGATTATTATCTAAAACTTAAAACTGGTAATTTTTTAGGAAGTATTGTTACAGAAGATAATAATGATAACTCAATTAGTTATGAACTTAAAATACCTACAGATGAATTATTTGAAAAAGTACATGGTGAAATGAGACTTCACTATACAGTTTATAAAGCTAAAGGGGTAGTTTTACTTACCAATATTACACCTGAGGAAATTCTTGATGAGGCCCATCGTGCAGAATTGGATACTTATAAGGGTGTTATGATATCTAAAAGTAATCCTAAAAAGGATATGTTTAAAGTTAATTTACTTAATATGCTACAAAAATAAACAAATTTTTAGAAAAAATTATTGCACTGTTTTTTAATCTGTGATATGATTAAAAAGTCATGGACCCTTAGCTCAGTTGGTTAGAGCATCCGGCTCATAACCGGGCGGTCATAGGTTCGAGTCCTATAGGGTCCACCACATTAATAATTGCGGGTATGGCGGAATTGGCAGACGCACCAGACTTAGAATCTGGCGCCGAGAGGCTTGCAGGTTCAACTCCTGTTACCCGCACCACTAGTAAATATGTTCATTTATAGAACTTAATATATAGAAATCAATCAAAATGATTGATTTTTTTGTTTAAAAAAATATAAATTTAATTAAAATGTTAATTTATTATATTAATTCTATTAAAATGTGATATAATAGATAGCTATAAAAGGAGCGATACTGTATGAATTTATTTAAAAAAAATTATCCTACAAGAAAAGAATATTATAAAAAAATTAAAGAAATACAAGAAAATGAATTGAATTCTGAGAGATATATGTCAACATATGAATTTATGGCTAATAATTACTGGAACAAACAAAATGAAAGTTTAGAAGAAAAGTTATTTTATATCGTTGGATCATATGGTATTGAAGATGAAATAATAAATATGCCAGATGATTATAAAAAAATTGCTAGATTAAAAAGATATGCTAAATTAAAATCTTTTCTTGATTCATTAACAGAAAAACAAATAAACTCAAATATATATTTAAAGAGTGCATGTTTATTTGTTAAAACAAGTATTGATGATTGTCCTATTATTATAAACCAGTTAAACGAAATAATTAATAGCCAAGGTAAATCAGGTTCAGTAAGAGTTGAAAGTGATATTCCTGCTTCAACAAAATTATATATTCCGGATTATATATCTTCTCAAGTGGGGATTCCATATTATAAACCTGAAGTATATAAAACAGAATATATTGATATTTTGGATCAGTGTCATATGCATGTTTATATAGATTATAATGAATGTGTAGGGAGAATTGGTAAAATAGCTGAAGATATTTATTTTTTACAATTAAATAATATATTAGCAACTATTTCTGATGATTTAATGTGTTATGGTTTTCATATTTATCATCCAGGATATAATAATAGATTAATTTCATCTTTCTTTGTTTCAAGAAAAGAAAATATTAAGGAACAAACAAATCAAGAAAGTTTTACTCCAAGTGATGAATTTGTACAAATAACTGTAAATAATTTTCAGATGTTATTAGATATGGGACTTGTTGATATGACAATGCTTAAAGATAAAAATGATGGTCCTGTTTTAAAGAAAAGTCTAACTAGTGAATATAAGTAGCGAAAATGCTACTTTTTTATTTACCGTCAAATTTAGGTGTGTAAAATTATGATATAATATATATAATCAAATGCTACGCAAAGTAGCGTTTAAAAACCTGATTGTAAATTAAAATTGCTTGTTTGATAATATAAAATAATTAAAATGGATTATGGAGGGTGATATTATGTTATTTAATGAAAAATTAAAAATGTTAAGAAAAGAAAATGATTTAACACAGGAACAACTAGCAGAGGAATTAAATGTTTCTAGACAAGCTATAACGAAATGGGAAAGTGGTGATGGAATACCTGATATTGAAAATTTAAAACAAATTAGTATATTATTTAATAAAACGTTAGATGAATTAATAATGGAAGATAAGGATGTAAACGTTGAAAATGTAAATAAATCTACTTATATTGAAGAAATGGAGATTGATCATACAAAATATTTTGATGTTAATGTTTGTAGTAATTATGAATTAAATCTTACACTGATTACTGAAGAAAAAGTCAAAATAGAATTATTATCAAGTGAAGAAGAAAAAATATGTGATGTATTTAAAATTAAATTTGATAATTCATATAATAAATTAGATATTGATATTAAGAGTAAAAAACAAGTTGATGATGTTGTTATTAATATATATTTACCTAAAAAATATATTAATGATATAGAATTGAATTCAAAAACAAAAACATTAAATGTATATAATTTTGTATCAGGTAGTCTAGAGTATGATGGGGAATTAAAATACTTAAATGTTAGAAATTCAAAGGGTAGTATTGTACTTAATACAACAAAATGTGATGTTGAAGTAAATTATGATAAATTTGATGGATTATTAGAGGTAAATATAGTTAACTCAACTGCACGTGTAGAAGTTCCAACTGGTACAGAATATAAAACAATTTTAAAAGGTATAAAAAATGAGTTTGTTGATGTAGTTCATACAGAGAATTCAAATAATACTATTGAATTAAATGGAAAAAATAGTAAATTAATGGTTATTGAATATTAGAATAATTAAAAAAAGGTAAATGTACAAATTTATTAGTTTGTGATTTGCCTTTTTTAATTTTAAGAAAAATTTGTTTTTATAATTTAGTATATTTTTTTTCATAAATGTGCTATAATCAATCTATAATAGATTATAAGATAGAACGAAAAGGAAGTAAAATTGATGAAAAATATAAATAGATTGTTTTTAATTTTAATAAGTATTATGCTTGTTTTTGGACCTTGTTGTGTTTATGCTACAAATGATGGTAATAATACAACTAATAATGAAAATGAGACTAATACAGAAAATACTGATCCCGATAATAATCCAGATGAGGAGAATAAACCTACTATTGAACAAAAAAGTATTAGTTTTGGTGATGAATATAAAATAAAGTTAAGTGAAGGGGAAACTAAAAAATTAACTGTTATTGTTGAACCTAGTGATGCTTTGATAGAATGGTCTAGTGCTGATACTGAAATTGCTACTGTAGATCAAGAAGGAAATGTTACTGCTGGTACTAAGGGTGGTACTACTAAAATAAATGCAACTATTAAAGATACTAAAATAACAGCAGCTTGTAGTGTGGAAGTTGTAGCTTCAAAAAACAATGATGCGACTTTAAAGAGTTTGAGTGTTAATGGTACTTTATCTCCTGAATTTAAATCAGATGTTACTGAATATAAAGTAACTTTAGATAAAGATGTTACTAGTCTTGATTTTGATTTTGAATTGTCTGATAGTAATGCTAGAGCTTTTTTACCATCAGATTCTAAAAACAAAGATTTAAAAAATGGAGATGTACTAACTTTTAAGGTTGTAGCTGAAGATGAAAAGACAAGTCAATCATATAAATTTACTATAGTTAAAGAAGCTAATAGTCTTGATTTAAAGTCATTATTTATTAATGGTTATGCTTTAAATGAAATATTTGATTCATCAGTTACTCAGTATACTGCATCAATTCCTTATGAAATTGATACTATAACTGTTAAGACTGGTACTGTTGCTACTACGAATGAAGTGGCAGTAAAAATATCTGGTATTACTAATTTAAAAGTTGGAAAGAATACTGTTAAAGTAGTTGTTTCTGATAAAACTGATAGTAGTAAGAGTAAAACCTATACTATAGTTGTTACACGTGAAAAGGAAGTTAGTATAGAAGAAAAACCAACTTCAATTATTACTTCGGCAATTGTAGATAATAATAATAATTCGAACTCTACTCCTAATTCTAACAATAATATACCTAATGCTAATAACAGTGGTACTGATGATGATTTCTTAAAATATGCAATTGTGAGTTTAGCTTGTTTAATATTATTTGCAATAGGTGGGATTGGAATTTATTTCTATATTAAAACATCTCCTAAAAAACTTAAGAAAAAGATTGTTGAAGATAAAAAAGATGAGTTATCTGATGCTGAAGTTAGTATTGAGTCTATTCCAAAAACACAAAGTAATATTGAATCAATAATGGATGAAAAATTAATTGAAACAAGAGAATTTAAAAAAGAAGATTTACAACAAACGATTGAAACTAATGATTTATTTAATGATAAGGAAGATGTTTAATACATCTTTCTTTTATACGGAGGAGTAATATGTTTTTAACTAAGAAGGAAACTATAGATAGTGCAGGTTTAAAAATTGTAGATAATTTACGTGCGCTTAGCATTGATATGATTCGTGAAGCAAATAGTGGTCATCCTGGTATGGCACTTGGTGCTGCGCCAATCCTTTATACTTTATATGCTAAACATTTAAATATAAATCCTAATGATCCAAATTGGGTTAATAGAGATAGATTTATTATGTCTGGTGGACATGGTTCGAGTTTATTATATGCTACTTTGTATATGGCGGGTTATGATGTTACGCTTGATGATTTAAAAGAGTTTAGAAAACTTAATTCTAAGACGCCTGGTCATCCTGAATATATGGTTACACCTGGTGTTGATATGTCAACTGGTCCACTTGGACAAGGTGTTGCTAGTAGTGTTGGTATGGCTATAGCTGAAACATATTTAAGAAGTCATTATAGTAAACAAAATCTATTTGATTATTACACTTATGTTTTATGTGGTGATGGTGATTTAATGGAGGGTGTTAGCTTTGAAGCTTTATCTTTAGCTGGTACTTTGAAATTGAATAAACTAATAGTTTTATATGATTCAAATAAAATTTGTTTAGATGGTAAAGTGAGTACAGTTAATAATATTGATGTAGCTAAATATTTTAGCAGTTTAAACTTTAATGTATTAACAGCAGATGGAGAAGATTTAAATTCAATAGATAATGCTATTACTAAAGCTAAAGAATCATCACTTCCTTCTTTAATTATCGTTAATACAACGATAGGAAAGTATTCTAAAT
This sequence comes from Candidatus Scybalousia sp., assembly GCA_045595895.1. GTDB lineage: Bacteria > Bacillota_I > Bacilli_A > RF39 > UBA660 > Alloscybalousia. Next base: position 8,552 of record JAZOBJ010000017.1, read on the forward strand.
TAGAGGGTACTAAGGATGTACATGGTAATCCACTTACTGATGATGATATTACTAATATTAAAAATACTTTAGGTATTCGTGATATAGCTTTTACTGTAAGTAGTGAAGCTAAAGATGATATGCAACAAATGATTTTAGATAGGGTTAGTGATCGTTATGAAAAATGGGTAGCTGCTTATGAAAAATTAGGTGATGAAGATAAACAAGTGATAGATAAAATTAAGGATAATAACTTATCACTTGATGATTTAAATATTGATTTTAAAATTGGTGATGATGATACTGAATCTTTACGTAAATCATCTCATAAAGTTTTGAATTCCTTGGCTAAAAACAATCCTTTATTTATAGGTGGAAGTGCTGATTTAAGTAGTTCAGTTATGACTAGACTTGATGGATATAAAGATTATTCAAAAGATAATTATTCTGGTAGAAATATTAATTATGGTATTAGAGAGCATGCAATGGGTGCTATTCAAAATGGTATTACATTATCGGGAATTAGAAACTTTTCTAGTACATACTTAACATTTTCGGATTATTTAAAACCAGCTATTAGACTTGCTTGTCAAATGAATTTAGCTAATATTTATATATTCTCTCATGATTCAATTAGTGTTGGTAAAGATGGACCTACACATCAACCTGTTGAACAATTAGTTAGTCTTAGAGCTATTCCTAATTTAGAAGTTTTTAGACCGGCTGATGTTAATGAAATTATTGGTACATATAAAATAGTTGGTTCTAAAAAAAATGGACCTAGTGCCATAATACTTGGTAGAAATAACGCTAAAGTAAAAGAAAACACTAGTATTACAGAAGTTAAACATGGTGGTTATATAGTAAAACCAGAAGAAAAACATATTAGTGCTATTATCATATCTAGTGGTGAAGAATTGGATTTAGCGTTAGATGTTGCTGATTCTTTACAAGAAAAAGGGTATGATATTAGGGTAGTTAGTATGCCATCTACTAGTTTATTTAAAAAACAAAAACAATCTTATCAAGAAGAAGTACTTCCTTTTGGTAAAAAAGTATTCGTAATAGAGCCATCATCTTCATATTCATGGTATGATTTTGTTTATAATGAAAAATATCTAATTACAGTTGATGAATTTGGTAAGAGTGGAGATAAAGCTGATATCTTAGATGAGTTTGGATTTACTAAAGATAAAGTTATTGAAAAAATAGAAAATTTATTAAAATAATATATTTCGACAAATATTATGTTCTCGTTTTATTACTATAAAGATGGTGATATTTATGAGAACATTTTATATTTTTAAAATGAAAAGAGAGTTTGTTGATTTATATAGAGATAATCCTAATAGTTTATTTAATATTTTGAAACATTTATATTTTATGAAAAAACATGAATTAGAATATGGTTTTAATCTTTTTAATCAGTTGGTTGATAGAATGGATAAAGATAAACTTGATCGTGAAATATATATAAAATATCATGATGAAATGGTTTATTCTAAAAATAATAAAGAACATATAATTAATAATCTATATAAAGATGAAGTTAGTATATTAACAATAAAAAATGCTTATATATTAATTACTGCTAATAGAAATTATTCATCGTTTTTTAATGTGATTAGTAATTTAGGAGATGAATATTTTGTTTGTGACTTTGTATATCAAGATTATTTTTGGATAAATGATGTTAAAATGCTTGTCTAAAACATAGAATTAAAGTAAAATATGTTTTAAGGAGATGAGATTATGGAAATGTTTTTAGATATATTATATGTGGTTGGATTATTATTAGTAGGAGCAGTAATTGGATTTTTTATAGCTCGTAAATATATGATGAAATATTTAAAGAAGAATCCACCAATTAATGAAGAAATGATTAAAACTTTAATGATGCAAATGGGAAGAAAGCCAAGTCAAAAACAAGTAAATCAAATGATGAAATCAATGCAAAAGTATATGTAAAATATACTTTTTATTTTTGAAAAAAATGGTATAATGTTTATAGAATAGAAAAGAGGTTACAATATGATAACAAATAATATTAATCCTAATATATTTAGAGAGTATGATGTAAGAGGAGTTTATCCTACTGATCTTAATGAAAGTGTTGCTTATACTTTTGGGAAAGCTTATGGTACTTATATTAAGAGATTTAATCAAAGCACGTGTGTTATTGGACATGATAACAGATTATCAGGAGAAAGCTTAACTAAAAATTTGATAGATGGTATTTTATCTACTGGGATTAATGTAGTTAATTTAGGAATCGTCACTACACCTATGTTTTATTATGCTTGTATATTAAAAGAGATACCTGCTGGGGTAATGGTAACAGCTAGTCATAATCCTAAGGATGATAATGGATTTAAGTTTTCTTTTGATGAAAGAGGAAATGCTAAAGGTGAAATGATTAAAGAATTTTATAACTTTTTAGTAGAGGGTAACTTTGATAATGGTACTGGTATTATGAGTTATTATGATGTTAAGGAAGAGTATTATAAGTTATTGTTATCATCAATTGATATAAATAAAGATAAAAAACTAAAAGTAGTTATAGATTGTGGAAATGGAACAACATCTTTGTTTGCACCTGAGGTTTATAGTTTAGCGGTTGATGATTTAACTGTTTTATATGGTAAGAGTGATCCTGATTTTCCTAATCATCATCCAGATCCTTGTGTAGAAGAAAATTTAAGAGTTCTTAAAAGTTATGTAGTTGATAATAAATGTGATATTGGGATTGGTTTTGATGGCGATGGTGATAGAGTTGGTATTATTGATGAAAAAGGTAATTTTATTCCATCTGATCAGTTTATGATTATTGTAGCTAGACATTTGCTTCCTAATAGTATGAATAAACGTATTTTATATGATGTTAAGTGTAGTAAAGCACTAGTTGAAGAAATTGAGAAACTTGGTGGTGAAGCTATTATTTCTAGAACGGGAAACTCTTATACTAAGGCTAATACACGTGATAATGATTGCATCTTTGGTGGGGAATTTAGTGGACATGTTTATTTTAGAGATAAGTTCTTAGGTTTTGATTCTGGTTTATATGCTGGACTTAGAATGATTGAAATACTTAGTAAAACTGATAAGACAGTAAGTGAATTATTAGAGGGAGTTAATCATTATTGTTCAACACCTGAAATTAAGATAGCTTCAACTGATACTAAGAAAAAGGAAGTAGTAGAAAAGATTAAAGAATACTGTAAGAGTCAAGGTTTAAATACTATAGATATAGATGGAGTTAGAGTTGAACTTAATGATGGATGGGCATTAGTTAGATATAGTAATACTGGGCCTAATATTACAGCTAGATTTGAAGGTATTACTGAAGAAGTTATGAATAAGTTAAAGAATATATTTATAAATCTTATTGAAGAATATAATAAATAATGAAATTAGGGCTGTAAAATGACTGTCCAGCTTCTTTTTTTTGTCTGAAATATTAAGTGAAAGTAAACTTTATCTATTGCGTAAGGAAAATTAAAATAGTATAATTAGATTATAAAAATAGAGAGAGTAGGTATAGTATGGATAAAAAGAAAAAGGTATTAGTATTAATGATAGTTGCTATTATAGGTTTAGTAGTTATAACTATAGGAGTTACATATGCATTTTTTAATTATGTAAAAGAAGGAACAAAAGATAATACATTAACTACAGGTACTATCACTTTTCTTTATACAGAAACAAGTGAAGTAGGAAGAGGAATAATGTTAAAAGAAGCATATCCAATTTCAGATAGTCAAGGAAAGAATTTGACTGGAGAAGGGAATGTATTTGA
>JAZOBJ010000018.1:0-6748 GCA_045595895.1 Candidatus Scybalousia sp.
TTCAACATTAGAACCAGTTAGAAAAGCATTAAAAGATGCTAAATTAGACAAAAAAGACATTGATAAAGTAATTCTAGTAGGTGGATCAACTCGTATCCCTATGGTACAAGAATTAGTTGAAAAAGAATTAGGACAAAAACCATCTCATGAAGTTAACCCAGATGAAGCTGTAGCTATGGGAGCAGCAATTCAAGGTGGTGTATTAACTGGAGAAGTTAATGATATCGTATTATTAGATGTAACACCATTATCACTTGGTATTGAAACATTAGGTGGAGTATTTACTAAATTAATAGATAGAAATACAACAATTCCAACATCTAAATCACAAGTATTCTCAACTGCTGCAGATAACCAACCAGCTGTAGACATTCACGTACTACAAGGTGAAAGAAGTATGGCAGCTGACAACAAAACATTAGGACACTTCCAATTAACAGGAATTCCTGCTGCACCTCGTGGAGTACCACAAATTGAAGTTAAATTTGATATCGATGCAAATGGTATCGTTAATGTTACAGCTAAAGATTTAGGAACAAACAAAGAACAATCAATTACAATCACAGCTGGAACTAATTTAACAGATGAAGAAATTGAAAGAATGAGAAAAGAAGCTGAAGAACATAAAGAAGAAGACGAAAAAAGAAAAGCTGAAGCTGACACTCGTAACGAAGCTGAACAACTAGTATTCCAAACTGAAAAATCATTAAAAGATTTAGGTGATAAAGTATCTGATTCTGAAAAAGAAGAAATTGAAGCTTTAATTAAAGAAGTAAAAGAAGCTTTAGAAAAAGATGATATTGAGGATATCAAAGAAAAGAAAGAAAAACTTCAAGAAAAAGCTATGGCACTTGCTACTAGAGTTTATGAAGAAGCTGCTAAAGCTAACCAAGCTAATAACGAAACAGAAACAGAATCTTCAAACGACAGTGATGTTAAAGAAGCTGAATACGAAGAAAAATAATTAAAATTTAAAACTCAAGTTCTAGCATAAGCTAGGACTTAAGTTTTTGTATTAATAGAATAAGGAGAAAGAATGGAAAAAGAAATGTTACGAAGCGAACAACAAGAAGAAAACACATGGAATCTTGAATTAATTTATAAAAGTATCGATGATTATCAAAAAGATTATGATATCGTAAAAGAATTAATGAATAAGATTAAAGAATACAAAAACCACATCTTAGATAGTAGTAAATCCTTATTAGATGTATTAGAATTAGATACAAAAATCGAAAGAACTATTCATAAAATGGCAACCTATGCCTATCGTAAGTATGATGAAGACTTATCAAATGTAAAAAGCCAAGAATTAATTGGAAATTTTGATAAACTATATGCTGAATATAATAAAAATGGTTCATTTATCGTTCCAGAAATACTAAAGGGCGACTTTAATATTATAGAAAAATATATTAATGAGGAAGAAAATTTAAAAGAATATGAACTCCTACTAAAAAGAATATTTAGAAATAAACCTCATATATTATCAGAACAAGAAGAAAAGTTATTATCTTCAATGCAATTAATATCAAGCGAACCAGAAAAAATTGCCGGTATAATTCGAAATTCTGAATTACAGTTTGCATCAATTAAAGATGAAAATGGTAAAGAAATTAAATTAAATAATGAAAACTGCATGCTTTATTTAAAAAATAAAGATAGAAGAGTAAGAAAAGATACTTTTGAAGCATTATATTCATCATATGAAAAATATAAAGAAACTTTAGCAGAAACACTACAAGGTCATGTAATGGTTTTAGCTAATTCTGCCGAACTAAGAAAATTTAAAAATGCAAAAGAAGCCAGTTTATTTAGAAATAGAGTAGATGTAAAAGTTTATGATAATTTAATAAAAGTCGTTCATGACAGAATGAACGTAGTATATGATTACTTTAAACTAAAAAAAGAAATATTAAAACTAGATGATTTTTGTTTATATGATGCCTATGTTAATCTTGAAAATAGTGTTGATAAAACATATACATTCGATGAAGCTAAAAACATTGTATTAGATGTAGTTAGTATCTTTGGAGAAGACTATAAGAAAAAAGCAGAATCTGCTTTCACAGATCGTTGGATAGATATTTATCCAAATAAAGCTAAAAGGGGAGGAGCATACTCATCAGGTAGCTATGATACACTACCATATATGTTATTAAACTTCCAAGGTAATTATCATGATGTTTCAACTCTAATACATGAATTAGGTCATTCAATGCATACATATTATTCTAATTCTAATAATAATTATTTATATAGTGGCTATAAAATATTTGTAGCTGAAGTAGCATCAACTGTCAATGAAATGTTACTTAATTACTATATGTTAGAACATGCCAATACAAAAGAAGAAAAACGCGCTATTTTAAGTGAAATGATGGATTTATTTAAAAGTACTATCTATCGTCAAACAATGTTTAGTGAGTTTGAAGATTTTATTTTCAATGAATACGAAAATGGTAATGTTTTAACTAACGAATTATTATCAAATAAGTATTATGAATTAAATAAAGAATACTTTGGTGATGATGTTATTATAAATGACGATATAAGATATGAATGGGAAAGAATTCCTCATTTCTATTATGATTTTTATGTATATCAATACGCAACTGGATTGTCTGCTGCATGCTATATTGTAAATAGAATAAAAAATAACGAAAAAAATGCTGTAGAAGATTATTTAAAATTCCTATCAACTGGTGACTCAATGGATCCAATTGATGAATTAAAAGTTGCAGGTGTTGATATGTTAGATGAAAAAGTAATAAATGGGGCTATTGATATGTTCCAAGAATTAATAAATGAGTATAGATCCTTGATGTAAGAGGTGTAAAAATGGATAAAAAAGATTATTATGAAGTCTTAGGTGTAAGTAAAAATGCAAGCCAAGACGAAATAAAAAGTGCATTTAGAAAATTAGCTAAAAAATACCACCCGGATGTTAGTAAAGAACCAGATGCAGAAGCAAAATTTAAAGAAGCGCAAGAAGCATACGCAGTACTATCAGATGAAAGTAAACGCGGGCAATATGATCAATTTGGTCATGCCGCTTTCCAAGGTGGATCAGGTGGTTCCGGAGGATTTGGAGGATTCGATTTTTCTGGGTTTGATTATAGTGATATTTTTGACAATTTATTTGGTGGAAGTTTTGGTGGATTTGGAGGTAGATCCTCAAATAGAAGCAGACGTGGAAGCGATACCTTAATGAAAATGAAGCTTTCATTTGAGGAAGCTGTATTTGGATGTAAAAAAGATATTAGCGTTGAGGTTATTGAAGATTGTAGTGAATGTAACGGTAAAGGTGGATTTGGCGAAAGTACTTGTGACAAATGTCATGGTAGTGGAACTATCACTAGCGAGCAACATACAATTTTTGGCAGTTTCTTATCAAAAACTACATGTCCAAAATGTAGTGGAAATGGTAAAAGTTACAGTAAAACATGTAATCATTGCAATGGTAACGGAAGAGTTAAAACCACTAAAGATTTAGAAGTAAAAATACCAGCAGGCGTAGATACAGGAACAAGATTAAAATTATCAGGAAAGGGTAGTGCTGGTACTAATGGTGGGCCAAATGGTGATTTATATATCGAATTTACTGTAACAGAACATGAATTCTTTATTAGAGATGATAATGATATTTATGTGGAAGCACCTATCACTATTACTGAAGCAGTATTAGGATGTAAAAAAGATATTCCAACCCTTTATGGTAACGTTACTTTAACTATTCCAGCAGGAAGTGAATCAGGTGACAAACATCGTATTAAAGGAAAAGGAATCAATAATGAAGCCACCAGAAGAAAAGGAGATATGTATATCGTATTAAAAATAGTTACTCCTAAAAAACTATCTAAGGAACAGAAAAAACTTCTAGAAGAGTTAAATAAAACTAATCTAAATGATGATAACGATATTAAAAAATTCAATAAATTTGTTAATGAAAATAAATAATAAAAAACAATATAGATTAAATTCTATATTGTTTTTCTTTTTCTAAGTATTCATTCATTTCTGATACAATGTCTAAAACACAAGCATGCAAATTATCATTTGTAAATCTTTTACTAATACCACTAGAAATTATATTTTCTTCACTAAAATCTTTTTGATCTTCCAAAAATCTTCTACACATTTCTTCATATTTAGGTATATCCTGTTTTTTCTCACGTTCTAATGCTCTAGTTAAACGAACCCCATCATCCTTAACTTCTATATAAATAGGAATAACAACATCATCACCATAATACTGCTTTAAACTGTTATAACCATCTAAAGTATTGATAACTATATAATTATTATTCTCTAAATCTATATTCTTACTAGCAGTAAAATAAGTCCAAATACCATGCTGCGTATTATATCTTCTGAATTCAACAACTAAATTATCATATACCATCTTTTCAAATTCTTCTTCAGTAACAAAATGATATTCTTTTCCTTCTGTTTCACCTTCACGAATAGGACGAGTAGTAAAAGGAACTATTTCCTTTACATTTTTAAAACTACCAGAAATTATACTAAAAATAGTATCTTTACCAGAAGAACTTTTTCCCATAAAACAAAATATTTTTCCCATATTATTTACCTTCTTTCAATTTATCAAGTTTTTCTTTAATCTGTTTTAAAATTCTCTCATTTGGTGATGTATCCTGTGGTTTAAAGTATTTCTTACTAATTATATTATCAGGTAAATACTGTTGAACAACAAAATGATTAGGATAATCATGAGGATATTTATAAATAGTAGAGTGTATTTTTATTGTATCTGGAATATCACCGCATCTTCCAGTTTCTACATCACTAATAGCCGCATCAAACGCAACATGAGATGAATTAGACTTAGGTGATAATGCCATCTGGACAACTATATCTCCAAGTGGAATTCTAGCTTCCGGAAGTCCAACTAATTCTGATGCTGATATCGCAGCCATAACACGCGGCCCTATATCAGGATTCGCCACTCCAATATCTTCATAAGCAATAACGCTCATTCTACGATAAATACTATCCAAATCACCAATAGCTATAAGTCTTGCTAAATAATGAAGAGATGCATCTACATCACTACCACGAATTGACTTTTGAAAAGCAGAGAGTAAATCATAATGACCAGATTCATCATGATCAGAAACGATAACTGGCTTACTATTAATAGTTTTTAAAAGGTCTACATCTATCTTTTTATCACTACTAGAATAATAAGCTAGTTCTAATAAATTATAAGCATATCTTAAATCATTGCCAGCAACACCAGCAATATGTTCTAAAGCTTTTTTATCAATCTTAATCCCTTCTAAATCAGCATGTTTACAAGCTTTCTTTAAACCCTCAACTATGTCATCTGTATCTAAAGGTTTAAGTTCAAAAATATGACATCTACTTCTAATAGCAGGATTAATTTTAAAATAAGGATTAGAAGTAGTCATACCAATTAATGTAATTAAACCACTTTCAAGTTGAGGAAGAAGTAAATCTTGCTTATCTTTATTAAGTCGATGTATTTCATCCATAATTAAAACTATACCATCATACATCTTAGCTTCTTCAACCACAACATCAAAATCTTTTTTATTATTCATTGTAGCATTTAAAAAACGATATCTTACTCCTAAATCTTTAACTATCGCATTCGCAATAGAAGTTTTACCTATACCAGGTGGACCATATAAAATCATTGAAAATATTTTTTTATTTTCTACTAAATTTCTTAAAACTTTACCTTTACCAAGTAGATGTTTTTGCCCAATAACTTCATCTATACAATTTGGTGAAAGTTTTAATGCTAAAGGTTTTTCCATAACATCACCTACATATTTATTGTATCAAAAACATAATAAAAGATAAAGAAAAACGCTTCTATTTAAAGCGTTTTCTTTCATATATTAATACTCCAATAAATCCAAATCCAGATAATAAAGTAATAGCTTTTCCTAAATTAAAATATGGCGCTTCAAAATCTAGTTTAATTTCATGTTTACCTTTACTAATAGGAAATCCAATAAAACTATCATTAACTTTTTCAATATTAATTAATTCATCATCAATAAAAACCTTAAATCCCTCATCATAAGGAATAGTAAATATAAAATATCCATCATCTCCCTGATTAATTGTTCCTTCTAAAATATTATTTTTATTATCATAATTAATAAGTAGGGGAGTAATATCATTATTACTAAAGAAACTCTTATCAATACCATAAATCTCTATATCTGATATATCGTATTCTCCTTTATCAAAAATTATTTCTAATTCATCAATACTTTCATCACTAGACAACACATAATCAAAAGTAACATTACCATTATAATATTTCCATCCACGACAAGTAAGTTTATTCATAACACCATTAATAGTAATTGAAGTATCACCATCATAACAACTAGGTATATAGTTCATTTTAAAACGAATCAACAAAACATCCTCAGTAATACTATTATCAAATTTTAATAAAACCTTACTTTTATCTTTTGCAATATCAATTATATAATGACCATTTTCTTTAGAAACTTCAAATTCATCTTTTTTAACTACTTCATAATTTAAATCTAATTTAGTATAATTTTTATCTAAATAACTATTACTACCATTACCATCAACAATAATATTATTTTGATAAGCAAACATCTTATCTATAAATGATAATTCGTTATATTCATCGACATTTAATAAATGGGTACTACTAAATCCAATAGGATAAACATTACTATTTTCATATAAAATACCGTTTTCATACTCT
>JAZOBJ010000019.1:0-12666 GCA_045595895.1 Candidatus Scybalousia sp.
AAAAAAATTTATTTTTTTGTTCATTTGAACTTTTTACTTTTTAGTACTTCCTAGCTTCTCAAAATTACTTGACGTTTTGCTCAGTTTTCAGAGATCATTTAACTTGCTTCTTTTTTCGCAAGTTGCCTTATAAATATACCACCTTTTTTCTTTATTGTCAACGTATTTTTTGACTTTTTTTTAAAATCTTTCTGGTATATTTTTCCTCTCACTCGCTTCTTTTTTTGCAAGTGCCCATTTAATATATCATCACCTCTTCTACCAGTCAATACCTTTTTTTGTTTTTTTTCGACTTTTTTACTTTTTTGGCATTTATATATTAAAAAAGGGCTAACAATGTATTATATGTTAGTCCTTTTCTTTTATTTACTAATTTCTTTATTTTTATTTTTGTTCTATTGAAATTAACTCAGTAACAGTCTTTTCATTATTATAAGATATAGTAACTTTGCTTCCAGCTTCTAAGAACGGAATTAAGTTTTTATTTACTTTGATTGAAACTGAATATCTATTTCCATTAGTATCCTTAATATAGTAATAACTTGTTCCTTCAATCATAGCTTGAGTTATTTTACTGATTTCTATTTCTTTTGTTGTTAGATTAGTTGTATCTTTTTCTAAATCAACATTATTTAAATAATTATCTGCTGCTGTTTTAATTCCTTTTGAACTGTCAGTAATAACTACCTTTTGATAGTCCTCAACATCTACAAACGCATACATCTTAACAAGACCTGCTGCATCCTTTAATGACATTAAGTAAGTAGCTCTATTATTTAAATTAATTAATAATGGGAATGTTGATTCGTAGTTCATTTGTTGAACTTGACCTTTAGCACTTTCCATAGCTGAATATTCTTCTGCTCCTGGCACTGCATAGAAGTTAGTTTCTTTTGTTCTCATATTAGTTAAGATAAATCCAATATTTGATTCATCAGATGATACTGAAGTTATACCTGTATATAAATATACATCATCATTCATAGTTGTGTAATTATAACCCTCTGTAGTTTGAACCACATTTTTTTGTCCAAAGATTGAGTTTAAGAATCCATTTTTATATTGTCCCCAATCATCCACTTGTTCAATAATTAAATCTGCTGCATAAACATGATCTACCCATGTTGGAACTTCTTCTAATTTATATTCCTTACTATCACCAGTAATAGGATCTAAGATAATAACACTAGCGATCTCTTTCTTCAATCCTACACCACTATATTTAATAGTAGGAACTATCCAATATGGGTTACCTTCATTATCAATTTCAAATGTTTTATCCCCAAATATTTTAGTTGGATAACTAAATCTTAAATGACGACTTAAATCTTTACCAAAAATGGCTGAATCCAAATATTTCATTCCTTTTTCTAACTTTATTAAATTAGATTCACCAGTAACTGAATTAACAGTAATATATCCTTTAACACCTTCATCTTTATTAGAGATGTATTTAAAGAATCCATTATATTCTAGTGGTGTTACGCGAATAATAGTATCATTATAATTTATTTGAGTATATAAATCAGATACATAGAATTGTGATACTAACTCTGGCATTTGTCCCATTACACGATCACCTAATTTTTGACTTGATGCTTTATCTAATAGTGGAATTGAATTAAAATCTACTTCTGCTACTTCTTTAGTAAATTCAGCTCCTTCATTAATACTAATTCTTTTAGCATAACTTTTTGATTGAAATAATGGTGATAGAACTAAGTCAACAATTATAATTCCAAATATTATTACGAATACTGTAATTATAGTTACACCTAATACTTTTTCATTTTTTACTACGTTCCCACGAATATCTATTGATAAACATAGTAATGTAATAAAGAAAATAAGTAACATTCCAACAGTAAATGCCCAAAATCCTAAACTATGAACATTAAGTGCTGGTAATGTAAAATAATAAATTATGAATCCAACAATAGCTGTTACTAATAAACTAATTAAACTTCTTTTCATTTTTTTCACCTCTATTTAATTATACACGATTTTTCTTAGAATACGATAATTTTATTTAACTTTGATTTTTAAGATGATTTGTGGTATAATACGTGGCCATAGGTGGTGAGCACATGCTTACAATATGTAATTTTGAAAATGATTTGTATTATTCTTTACTTAGTAGTGATCTAGTTAATATCATTAACGAATATGAACCACAGTCAGCTACTGAACTATTTCATAAGTATGGTGATTTCCCTGCAGATTTTATAAATGATCAATATGTATTTCATTATATAGCTAGAAATATTAATGACTTAAGAATACTTTTGTCTTTCTTTGATAAGTTTAAGTTAGTAGGAAAACAATCAATTAGATTAAAAACTATTGATATTACACAAGATGAAATAGATCATGTTCTTTATGAATTTTATTATTCTAGTGTTGTGGATAAATTATTAATTGATGTTACATTTGATAAATCTGGTGATTTTATTGATGCTCAAGATTTTGATCAAATGAGGCTAATTATAAATGATATTAAAAGTGCAATACCAAAAGATGCTACAAATTTAGAAATAATAATTTATGTTTATAACTGGTTAAAGAAACGTGAATATAAACATGATGAAACAAAACCAGATCTTTCTAAACGTTATAGTAGTGCTTTATTGACTGAATATATAGTTTGTGTTGGTTTTAGTAAAATTTTTAATAATGTTTTATCCGAATATAATATTGAGGCCAGTGAATATCAATATCATTTATTAATTGATGGTGAAGAAATAGGACATGATATTAGCATCGTTAAAGTTCAGGATAAAAAATATGAGGTTGATGGATTATATTTTTTTGATTTAACTAGGGATTGTTATAATCCTAATAGTAGAAATGATTATAAGTATTCTGGTTTTATGATGACTTACGAAGATGTATGTAAAGATACTATTACTAAAGATATGTTTAATAAGATGTTATTATGGGATTCTAAAGATATAAAAGATACTATCGATACATTTAAACCAGAAATTAAAAAGTTAACTATTTATGATGACTCTGATGATTTTGACGAAAATATATCTTCAGAAATTAGACAATTAGTATTTAATTTAATGCAAATAGATGGTGATTTATTTGGTAAAGAAAAAACTGTTGATATGTTTTGTCTAGGCAATCCTAATGGTGCAATGTATTTTATATGTAGTTACATTTTATTTTTAAAGAATAAACTTGGGGAAAAAGTAAAAGACGGTACTATTATAGATTTATTAGTTAATACAATGCATGTTGATAATCCTGGTTACTATTTAGCAGCTATTAACAGTTATAATCCAAACGATGATTATAATAATGAAATTTTACAAAAACATCATCAGTATATTAAAAAGAGATTAGAAACTATTAGATAGTGGATTTTAAAAAATCCACTTTTTATTTTGCAAACAAAAAAGTAGCTTTCGCTACTTGTATTCTAAATGGCAGGGGATGAGAGAATCGAACTCCCAACAGTGGTTTTGGAGACCATTATTATACCATTTAACTAATCCCCTATGTCCTGTATTATAACATATTCATATTTTGATTACAATAACACTTATTATTTTTTTTCATATTTTATTATAGGTGATATTATGTTGATTCAGCATACAAGTAAAGAAGTTGATTTATTAGCTAGATTAATGCGTGCAGAAGCTGTTGGTGAGGGTGATCTTGGAATGTTGATGGTAGGAAATGTTGTTGTTAATAGAACTATAGCTAATTGTTTAACTTTTAAAAATAATAAAACATTAACTAATGCTATCTATCAGTCTCCTGGTGGATTTGCTGGTATTAATAGTAATTTGTTTTTTTCGGCGGCTACTACTCGTGAAAAACAACTGGCAGAACGTGTTATTAGAGGTGAATATTATTACCCTGCTACTAATGCTTTATGGTTTTATGCTCCTACTGGAAATAATAGTTGTGTAGCTTTATGGTATGACCAAAGATTATCTGGTAGATATAAAAGTCATTGTTTTTATCAACCTTATCCTAGTGTTTGTGCACCAATACATTAAAAAAGAACTTATTTAAGTTCTTTTATGATGGAATAATAAGTGTTTGGCCTATTGATAAATTGTTGGATGTTAGATTATTTACTTGTTTTATTCTATCTACTGTTGTGTTATACCTACTTGCTATACTGTACAAGCTATCTCCTCTTTGGACTGTGTATGTTATATATCCTTCTTGTGTAGGTATTCTTAATACTTGACCTATTGATAGATTGTTTGTTATCAGGTTGTTAGCTTGTTTTATCGCATTTACTGTTGTGTTATATCTATTTGCTATACTATATAAGCTATCACCACTTTTTACTGTGTAGTTAAGATAATTTTCTTGAGATGGTGGTGTTGGGGTAATTGCTGCTGTTGGTATTATTAGAACTTGACCTATTTGCAGTGATGTTGAACTTAAATTGTTTGCACTTATTATTTCAGCTACTGTTACTCCATATTTATTTGCGATACTATATAGAGTATCTCCTGATTTAACAGTATAAGTAGTTGTTGAATCAGTTGGCTGATTTGGTATTAATAATTGTTGTCCTACTGTTAAGACAGTTGTTCCTAAATTATTTAAATCAATAATATCAGATACAGTTACATTATACTCTCTCGCTATTCTATATAATGTATCTCCTGGTTTAACAATGTATACTATTGCATTATCTGGTGTTGGTGGTATATTTACATCTTCACTAATGATTAATACTTGACCTATTGATAAATTGTTACTAGTAAGATTATTTAGGGCTTTTAATTCATTGACTGAGATATTAAATCTTCTAGCTATACTATATAGTGTATCCCCGGCTTGAACAGTATAAGTATTTTGTAGTGAACCATCTGGTGATACATAAGGTACACCTATATAATTAGCTACTGCTCTTACTACTGCTTCAACATAATCAAGTAAGTAATTTTGTAATCTAGTTACATCTCTTGGATTATCAATAAAACCATATTCAATTAATAATGATGTTGTGTTTGGTGTTTCTCTCATAATATAGTAGTAATCTTTTGATGGATCTTCTGGTAATCTTCTTTGGTAGTACTTACGCATAATTTGTCCTTCTTGACCTATTGCTTCTAGAATACTTCTAGCTAAAACATCAGTACTTCTTAGAGGATAAATTACTTCGGCACCTTCTCCACCTCCAGAATTGATGTGATTAGATAAAATTATTACTCTAGGATCAGTACCAAAAGTATTAGTCATTGTATTAAGTCTTTGTTCTCTAGTTAGTGTAACATCCCTATCTCTAGTTATAGCTACTGGTACACCTAATTCTCTAAATCTGTTATACATATAATTAGCTGCTTGAAGGTTAAAATCTTTTTCTAATAGATTACCACTTACGGCACCTGGATCTTCTCCACCATGTCCAGCATCTACTATTATCCTATAATCTCCCATGTTATTCCTCCTCATAATAGTCTATGTCTTTATGAGGAATTTGTTTTCAAATTTATAAAAGAAAAAAGAACTATTTCTAGTTCTTAATTATTATTTCTTCTAGTTATTACTGCCATTGCTACTATACCAGCTATTATGACTACTGCAACAATAGTTACTACACCGTCATAACTTGGTTTATTATTAATATTATACATTACATCATAACGATTATCGCTTTCATAGATTTCCATAATTCTATCAATTAATTGGTCACCCATAGTTTCTTTTGTTTCAGTGTTAATAACTGTATCTGATGCAAATCCATTTGGATATGAATGTTCACCTACTACCATGTATGGTACTCCGCTCGGTGTATCACCCATCATTGTAGCTACTTCTTGCCATAAGGCTGAATTTTCATCACTTGATACTTCATATTCAACTAGGTCAAAGTATTTTCCATATTCTTTTTCAATACTTTCAAACCAAGCTAATGCAGCTTTACAATATCCACAACTAGTACTATGAAATAAATATACTTTAACCGGTTCTTTTTCTGTTTGTGTTTCTTCTTTTTCTGCTTTAACGCTAAATGGTAAAGCTAATAGCATAATTACTAATATTAGTATTAAATTTCTTAATTTCTTCATTCTGTCCTCCGTAACTCTAACAACTTAATTATACATTATCTTTTCTTATAAAGTAAATATTATTTATCATAATCATCTAGGAAATGATGGCACTCTTCGTCATCTTTATAACTTATTATAGTATTTAAATTAACGTCGAATGCACTTTTGAAAATACTGTATTCAACATATTCATTATCTTTCTTTAATTCTTCTATTAATTTTTTTACTAATAATCTTTTACTATCTTTGTTTTCATCGTTATTTCTTTCTGTGAAACGACATGCACAGTTTAAGAATTTTAGTTCATGATAATTTGAAAAACTAATAATATCTTTTTCTCTTACATAATACATTGGTCTTATTAATTCCATACCTTCAAAGTTAGTACTATGAAGTTTAGGCATCATTGTCTTAAACTCTCCACCATATAAAACACTTAATAGAATTGTTTCCATTACATCATCATAGTGATGACCTAAAGCTATCTTATTGCACCCTAATTCTTTAGCTTTTTTATAAAGACATCCTCTTCTCATTCTGGCACATAAGTAACATGGTGAATCTGTTACATTATCAACGATTGAAAATATATCAGAATCAAACATCGTTATTGGAATATTCATTAATTTAGCATTTTCAATAATACGTTCTTTATTTTTTTCGTTATATCCAGGATTCATTACAATGAATTCTAAATCAAATTTAACTTTACCGTGTTTTTGAATTTCTTGCATACATTTAGCTAGAATAAAAGAATCTTTTCCGCCTGAAATACATACAGCTATTTTATCGTTTTCATTAATCATTTTAAATTCTTGAACACCTTTAACGAACTTAGCCCAGATATCTTTTCTATATTTAGTTATTAAACTATTTTCTATTACTTGATACTTTTCCATAGTACACCTCAAAATCTAGTAATACTATACCACATTTTAGGAAAAGAAAAAACCATATAATATGGTTTATTCACTTAAATCAAATTGAATTGTGTAATTATCATCAAATAAAATATTATCATAATATCTTAGTTTTAGATTGTTGTCACCAATTTTTTGTTCCCACACTAGAACACCTTCTACTGTTCCACCAGCATCTAAATCACCACTTGATAATTCAATGTCATCATCTGCTGTGATTGCTCCCCAAGCGTCTTCTACTCCATCACCATTTACCATTTGCCAGTCTAATGCATTATATGAAATCTTTCCATCAGATTTGTTTTCAATTTTTACTGTAATTTTAACATATTCATAACCTTCTTTAGGTGCCCAGAACTCATTGTTTCCTTGTGTTCTTTCTACTTTAGTTATTGAATACTCTACATCTTCGTATACTGCCACTTCATCCTTAGTATAATCTTTTTTTCTGTTATCGTTTCCACCCATTGATGATGCTATTACTCCAATTAATACTACTACACCTAGAATAATAAGCCATTTTTTACCGCTTTGTTTACGTCCACATTTTGGACATACTTTTGCTTTGACGTTTATCTCTTCTTGACAATACTTACATCTTTTCACTTCTATCACTCCTCTATTTTATTATAGTTTTATCACCATTTTTTGTATGTAAACTGGCACTTTACATATTTTTAGATTTGTTTTTGTCATAATGAAATTGGTGAAGGATAATGATAGAATTAGAGATTGATATCTATACTGTTATTGCTGTTAATATTAAAAAGTATCGAATTATTAGGGGAATGACGCAGGCTGTTTTAGCTGAAAAAGTTGGTGTTAGTCACGAATTTATCCGTCGAATTGAATCAAAAAAAGGTCAAAAGACCTTTTCAATTGAAACTATATATAAAATTTCTTTAGTGCTAGATATTACTATGAATGATTTATTCAACTGTAATATTTAGTTTTTTTATTCCATAATTTGAGTTAGCGTTACAGTAGCATTTTTCATTTTACCATCACGCATGTAAGTAATTTGTATTGTATCTCCTACTTTGAATTTATATAATTCATATTTTAAATAAGCTGCATTAGATACATTGTTTCCATTTACTGCTAGGATTACATCACCTTTTTTAAGACCTGCCTTAAATGCACCACTATCTTTACTAACAGTTAGAATTACAACACCTGATTCAACTTCATCATCTAAGATAATACCATTTTGGTATAAACGATAAGTATCAGTTACATTTAACATTGAAATTCCAATAAATGGTCTTTCTAGTTCTTTACCTAATTCTAAGTCATCAATGTAGTTCATTGCATATTCAATAGGAATAGCAAATCCCATACCTTCAATTTCATCTTCAACTAACTTTAACGAGTTAATTCCAATTACTTCACCTTTAATGTTTACTAAAGGTCCTCCACTATTACCAGGATTGATGGCAGCATCTATTTGAAGAACATTCATAACGAAGTCATTAGTTGATGCAACACTTACTTCTACCATTCTATTTTTTCCTGATAAAGTTCCTCTAGTTACTGTACCACGATATTCATAACCTACTGGTGAACCTACAGTAATTACTGTATCTCCAAGATGAGAGTTTTCACTATTCCCTAGGGTTGCGACTTGAGTCACCTTTTTAGCATCTATTTTAATTACTGCTAAGTCTAAATATTCATCACTACCAGTTACAGTACCTTCTATTTGATCATCATTAGATAAAGTTATTATTACTTTATCACTTCCATCAATTACATGATGGTTAGTCATAATATAACCATAAGTTTCATCTTTCTTATAGATAAAACCACTACCTGAAGAATTTAATTTATTATTTTTATAGTTTTGAACTGTTACTGTTGCGTCATAGATTTCACCGATAGCTACTGAGATACCAGTTTCATCTATCGTTATTTCATTACTACATTTAATTAATCCCGTAGTTTGGGTAGCTTCTTTATTAATTATTATATTTTTTTCTCCATACTCTTCCATTAAGTAATACATTGTTCCTCCACCTAATAGAAAAGTTACTAATAAAGTTACTAATGTTATTAATTTACCTCTCATTATTCTTCCACCTTCTTTGTGATATTAGTAAGTTGATTCCAGTTTTTTGGGAAACCCATACAATCTAAAACTTTTTGTACAGGGATAGTTTTTAGATTGTATTCTAAGTTTTCAACTTCATGTTCTATTTCTAACATCATATTTTTAAATTCTACATCTGATAACATTTGTTTCATCATAATTATTAAAGCAAATATATCATTCTTACCACAGACATATTCATTATATTCTTTTTCAATTCCAAGTAGTGCATGATATAAAGTATCATCAATTGATCTTTGTGTTCTATTTTCAAATACTATATCTTCATGGGCACATAGATTTCTATAATTAGATAAAATTGGTAGATATGTAATTAATGTATCTACATTTAAATGATATAATTCTGCGATTTGAACTTGATCTTCTTTCTTTAGTATGGCATATAATTCTCCAACAATACCAAATGATAAAACTTTTACTAAAATCCATAATGGGATATAACCATAATTATTTACATAGTGACTAGTAGCTGAGTGTTGTCTAGCATTTACTCTTACTTGTCTTTTCATCTTTTTAATTAAATCTTGAACTTGTCTTGATCTTTCTGGAGCAGTAGTAAAGTTTCTTGGTCTTAAATATTCATTTTCTTTATAACCATATTTTTTAGATAATTGATAAGAAATAATTGATTTAATATTATTTTCAATGACTAATAAATTTTTAAAAATAATATTACGGAAACTTCTATCAAATAAGAATAAGCTATATAGTTCTTCAAAAGTAGTACCTGGTATAAACTTTTTTTCTGTTTCTGATATTAAGAATAAATGACGATATCCATTTAAAAAGAAATAATTCTCTCTCATTAATACTTCTTTCGCATGTTGTTTATTGGCTACTGTCATTCCCTTATGTTCCATAATAGCTATTTGTTCATCTAATGTTTTAAACTCTTTATTGTTCATATTTATTCACCTACTATTAAATTATATCATAAGTATTGTGTAATTTATATTAAAAAAATATGAAATATTATGATAAAATTATTAATGTAGGAGGTGCGATATGGCTGGAACTATTACTCATGCATATTTTGCTTTAGACTTATATGATAGACTTAGTATTAAAAGTAAAGAGCTATTAATGGATGAAAAAGAAAGTTTAAAGCTATTCGCGCAAAATACTGATGTTTTATTTTTCTATAATATTACTAATTTTAAAAAAGGTAAAAAGATTAGGAATTTTGGTTATCGTAGTCAAAAGATTAAAACTTTTGAATTCTTTTCAACACTAATAAATTATATTAAATATAATAACCATCAGTATAATCCTCAAGTAATATCATATTTATATGGAATGCTTTCTCATTATGTTTTAGATAGTACTGTTCATCCTTTTATTATATATAAAACAGGACAGTTTAATAAGAAAGATAAAACCACTTATAAATATAATCACTTACATAATGAAGTAGAATCTTATTTTGATAATTATATGTTAAGACTTAGAGATGGTATTAATCCGGATAAGTTTAAGTGTTATGATTTTTGTTTTAATGTTGATGGTTTTAATAAAGAATTAATTGAAGTGATGGATTTTACTTATAAAGAAGTATTTGGGATTAATAATTTTCATGAATATTATCTTAGTTCTAGTAAACAGATGAAGTTTTTTTATCGAGTATTTAGATATGATCCAACTGGTATTAAAAAAACCTTTTATCGATTTGTGGATTTAGTATCACCTAGAAGTTGTTTGAGAAAGGTTCCTCTTTCATACCATATTAATAGAAAAAAGATGAGAAAATATTTAAATCTTGAACATCAAAAATGGTATAATCCTACTGATAAGAGGAATAAGAGTTATGAATCATATTTAGAGTTATATACTAAAGCTCTTTATAAAACTACTAGGATGATTCAAGAGATAAATCAATTTTTCTATTATGATAAAAAAATCAATCTAAAAAAAGTAATTGGTAACTTAAGTTATGAAACTGGAAAAGATTGTGAAAAGATACGGGAACTAAAATATTTTGAATTTTAGTTCTTTTGTTTTGGTATTAATTGTTTGTTTTTATCCAATAATAATATTGGGTGATTATATGTTTTATAAATATTTAGTAGTTAATGAAGATGATAAACAAGTTTTATATTTATATGTTAATGATGTTTTTGAGTTTTCTAGTGATAGTAGTAGTTATATAGAAGATGAAAATATTTATAAGAAAGTCTATAATTATTTAAATCGTAATGGTGTTAGTTTCAGTGGAAATAAAGTATGTTTTGTTAGAAATGGAATTATTTTAGCTTCTATTGATTTAAGTGATTATGATATTAATCATGATACTTATGTTGAGATAATAGATACTAGTGATAGTAGCAAGTTTATTGATTTAAAAGTTAGTTCTAGTTTAATTGAGAAAGTAAAATTAGAAGAATATATATTTGGGGTAGTTAGTGCAGAGATGCCAGCTATTTTTAAAGATGAAAGTTTAAAAGCACAAGCTGTTATAGCTCGTACTTATGCTTTAAAAAGATTAACTAATGATTTATCTGTTAAAAATTTTAATTCTACACCGATGTATAGAGATAAAAATTATTTAAAAGAGATTTGGGGAAGTGATTATGATGAATATCATAATAAGATAGTTAGAGCTATTCGTGATACTGAAGATGAGGTTATTAAGTTTGATGGAGATTACATAGATGCTTATTATCATTTAGCTAGTAATGGTCAAACAGAAGATTCAAGTAACGTATTAAAACTTGCTTATCCTTATTTAGTTAGTGTTCCTAGTAGTTGGGATATTAACCAAGATAGTGTTAGTAGAAGAATAGTTTCTAATGATTATCTTAGTAAGTTATTAAATATGAATATTACTAAAAATACTAAGATAGATATTTTAATGAAGACTATTGGTCATAGAGTTAAATATATAAAGTTTGATGATAAGGTTTTTGATGGATTAATTTTAAGTAGTAGACTTGGTCTTAACTCTAACGATTTTACTGTTAGTATAGAAGATGGTTATACAACTTTTACAACACGTGGACATGGGCATGGACTTGGTCTTAGTAAATATGGAGCTGAAGCTATGGCTAGAAGTGGTTATAATTATAAACAAATTATTTCACATTATTAACCAAATACTTATATTCATAAAGTTAATTATTATAATATGTAATAACACTATCCACTATTATTTTGGATAGTTTTTTTTGGTAGTTTTTCTTTTGGAGTAAATATCTTTCATTAGGATTAGATAGAAAACCACATTCAATTAAGACGCCTGGTACTGTTGTGTTTTTATACATATATAAATCTGTTTTCTTTAGTATTCTTTTTGTACCTAATTTGGTTTTAAAATTGTTCATTAGGATAGTACCAAACTTTTTATTTTCAGGATTTATTGAATTGTATAATACCTCTGCTCCACTTTCGCTAGAACCATTATAATAGTTAAGATGAATGGAGAGGTACAATTCAGCTTGTTTTTCTTTATACATTAAAATACGACGATATAGGTCACCCCTTTTTTTACGAGGATCCCATTTACTAGATAAATCTGTATCAGTTTCTCTAGTCATATAAACAATTGCACCTTTAGCCATCAATTGATCCCTTAGTTCTTTAGATATTTCTAAAACTATATCTTTTTCCATAA
>JAZOBJ010000020.1:0-46650 GCA_045595895.1 Candidatus Scybalousia sp.
CCGTGGCTTTGGATACGAAAAAGAGGATTCACTATATAACATTGATAATAAAGAAATGTTTGATAAAGTTATTAAAATAATAAATGAAACTTCAGAAAATCAATCCATCATTGATACTTGTGGCCATGCAATTTATATTGGATGTAAAAAATAAATTCTACATACGTTTTTACATACGTTTTGGTAGAGTTCTCGGACGCTCTCAAACGTTCTCAAAAGACCAGTCGTGAGGTTTTATAACGGTTTTAAAGCATATTAAAGCCTCAGAAGTTGGAAAAAAAACAGCCATGTGGCAGAGGTAAGAAATACAAACAATGTTGTGGTAAATAATTTAAACAAATAAAAGAGACTACATTAAGTAATCTCTTATTTCATTTCTAATTTTTTCTCATGAGGTTTATTATTTTCTTTTATAATTTCTTTTACATCAAGATATACCTCTTTTTGAGGAATATCAACTCTAGTTACTGTAGTAATAATTCTTGTTCCTAATCTGACTTTTTGTTTAGCATATTTGCAGAATAACACTTTTTTGATAGAGTCAATACCAAATGATGAAGCAAAATCACCCTCACTATCTAATAAACATTTAACGTTATTATCAAGTCTAATAAATACCTTGTCTTTATCAACATCTAGAATCATACCTTCAAATTCTTCATCTTTATGTTCAGCCATATATTCAGCCATTTTCAATTTTGTAAAATCTGATTCAGCATCATTAGCTTGCCTTTCTTTATAACTAGAATGTGCTGCAATTTCAGAAAGCTCATCTCTAAGTTTTTCTAAATAATCATATCTAGCATCTTTGCCATTAAATCTATTAATTAGAGTATGAACCATTAAGTCTGGGAATCTTCTGATTGGTGAAGTAAAATGACAATATGAATCAAGTGATAAAGCAAAGTGGCCTATATTCTGTGTAGTATACTTTGCTTTAGCCATACTTCTTAATAATAAATTAGATACAACCGAATACAATGAAGTTTCTTTATATGAATCTAAAATACTTTGAATAGCCTTAGGTCCATAAGCATTTTGTATTTTAATTAATTGTTTACCAAGACCTAATTCTTTTATTTGTTGGATTGTATCATCTAATCTCATCTCTTCAGGTGTATCATGAGTTCTATAAATAAATGGTAAATCCCTCCAATAAAAGTCTGTAGCCACGGTTTCATTAGCAAGAATCATAAAATTTTCAATTAATTTTTCAGATTCATCAGATAATCTACTTTCAAATTCTAATATTTTATCATCGTTGAAAACATCTCTCTTAATTTTAATATCACATGATTCAAAATCTATATAACCATTCTTCTTTTTAAGACTAGTTAATATGTTAGATAATTCTCTCATATAAACTAAGTCATTGATAAACGGTAAATAAGAATCATCAACAGGAATACCTTTGAATAATTGATTTAATTCTTCATAAGTCATTTTCTTTTTAGACTTAATAACTGAATCTACTAAACGGTAATTAACAACTTTACCTTTAGGTGTAATTTCAATGATACAACTCTTAGTAAGTCTTTCGACACCCTCATTTAAAGAACATATTCCATTTGATAAAACACTTGGAATCATAGGTATTACAACGTCTCCTAAATAAACACTAGTTCCACGTCTCATAGCTTCTTTAAATAGCTGAGAATTTGGTTTTATATAATGTGCTACATCAGCAATATGAACACCTAATTCATAATTACCATTATCTAATTTTTTAATACTAATGGCATCATCCATGTCTTTAGTATGAATTGAATCTATTGTAAATACGGTTTCAGTAGTTAAGTCTAATCTACCAACTTTCTCATGTTCTTGAACAGTTGTAGGAATAGCTTCAGCTTCTCTTATTGCTTCTTCACTGAAATCAATATCAAAATCTTTACTAATTGCAATAGCAACTTCATCATTAAACTTGTCATTAAAATGGCCAATCTTAGTAATACTTCTTACAACTAAATCATTATCTTCACTAGATTCATCAGTTAGATTTACATAAACTCTATCACCAACAATATAATCTTTTAGTAATTCTGAGTCAGTAACTAATTGTACTTCGCAATTGCCATTGAATGGTACCAATATCAGTTTATTATTCCATTCCTTAACCTCACAAACAAGTCTAGTATTTTTTCTTTTCATAATACCTTTGATTGTTCCACAATTATCATACTTCTTTTCAACAACTACTAAATCATTCTTTAAAGCTGTATGCAATGAATCAGAAGCAATTGAAATTTTTTTATCATCAACTACTACATATGATGAACCTTTAGATGTTCTTTCTAAAACACCAATTAAATACTCTTCTTTTATTGCCTCATATTTTTTAGAAGTATTTAAAAATATTAATTTTTCATCCAATAGTTCTTGAATAAGAACTTGCAAAGTTTCAGAATCTAAATTAGTTAATTTTTCAAGTTTTTCTAAACCCAAACTATTTCTTTGAATTAAACCTAATAATTCTTCTTTCATCAATCATTCCCCCATATATCTACTATAACTAGTTATTTTTGATTTGTAAATAAAAATAGGTACAATATTTAACATTTTGATTTCCAAAAACCAAAAAAAAAATACATTTTATCAAAAAAATGTTAACATTGAAAAACTATATGTTAAAATAATCTAGTCAAATTTTAAAAATGGAGTGAGTGAAGTCGAATGAATTATATAATCTACGAAGATGAAAAAGAATATGCCACAAGGTACAAAAATGTAATACACAAATTATTGGGAGCAACCAATCTTAATTATAAAATTATTGAAATAAATGAATATAATGAAAAAACTGAAAAAGAACTAGAAAATATAGGTGGTAATAAAACTTACATATTGGATATAGAAGTAGCTGGAAAAAATGGTTTAGAATTAGCGAGGAACATTAGAAAAACGGGTGATTGGACATCTCCTATAATAATAGTTACTTCCCATGAAGAATTTAAAACAGTAGGATATACTGGGAAAATATTAATGCTTAATTTCATTACCAAACATGGTGAGTTGGAAAAAAATCTTACTGATTCTTTAGAAACAGCATTAGAAATAAATATGGCAAATAAGTCATTACGTTATACAAACAAGGGTGAACTATACTACATACCACATCAAGATATTTTATATATAGAAAAGAGTTTAAATGATAATACTTCAAATATAATTACTAAGAGCCATACATACAACATAAGAAAAACTATTAAAGAACTTGAAGAAGAATTAGCTAGTGCTATAGATTTTATTAAGACACATAGAAGTTGTATTGTTAATTTGAAGAATATTAAACATATTGATTTTGAAAATAATATAATTGAATTTGTGAATAAGGAAATTGATTTAATATCAAGATCAAACAAAAAAGCTCTAAAAGAAAGACTTAAGGAGATATAGTATGTATGATATATTTGTTTTAAGTTTTTTAAATGGCTTAATATTTGGAACTTATTGTTATTTAGTAGGATATTTTTTACTACAAAAAAAACCAGTAGGAATTAAAAAGATATTGTTAGCATCCATACCATTTATGCTTATGTATTATTGTATACTTTGTTTATTAAACTCAATATACTCAGTGTTTTTCTTGGGTCTCTGTGTATTTTTACTAATAAAGATGATTTTTCAAGAGAGTATTTATGTATCACTATTAATTGCGCTCACAGTCAATCTCAACAAGTGGGTATTTAAATTTTTAATATTACTATTTATAAATAATGAAGAATTTTTATTAATAAATACATATAAAACATTAGATTGGAATGCCTTCTATATAAATTTTATAACATTGTTCACATCAATAGTATTTATAATAATATTGAAAAAACATCTAAGAAAAACTATTAAATACATTTCAAGTTTGAAACATAGAAAGTTAATATTATTATTGGCCATATATCTACACTTTATATTAATATTTATATATCAACCGCCATATAGATGTTTCTCACTACAAGTAATAACAGATTTACTAATGATTTTTACTACAACAGGTATAGGAATATTTAGTATTTCAAGTGAAATGAAAATGGAAAACTTGAATAGACACTATCAAGAAATATTTGAATATTCTAAAGCTAATGGTGAGTTATTAACCAAATATAAAATGCAAGTTCATGAAGATAAAAATCGTTTATTAATGATAAAAGGTTTATTAGATGGACCTAAGAAAGATGTAAAAAAATACGTAGATACACTTCTAAACGAAATGAAAGATAATAGAAATAATACTAATTATTGGTTATCTGAATTAAGATATATACCATTACCAGGAGTTAGGAATTTTATCAATTATAAATTAATTCAATTAAAGGAACTGGGTTCAGAAATAGAAGTATTTGTAAGTAGTGAATTAGAGGATATAGATACATCTAATTTAGATGAAAAGGAATATAATGATTTATCCACAATATTAGGTGTTATTTTAGATAATATGATTGAATCAATAAAAGAAACTAACAATAGATTAGTAAGTATAAATATCTATCTTGATAATAATAAAGTTAGATGTGATTTTGTAAATAGTTTTTCAGGAAATATTGATATAAGTAGATTAAATGAAATTGGTTATACAACTAAAGGAGAGCAACATGGAGTAGGATTACCTTTAGTGGCCAAAATAATTAAACAAAACAATCGTTTTGAATGTAAACCAGAAATAATGGATAACTTTTTCATTCAACATTTAACTATAAACCTATTTAATAAAAATAATATACAAAAAAACTCAAAAAAATAACTATTTATCCCAAAAACAAAAAAATTAATCTAACTATGTTAATATCTTATTGTACAGAGAGTTGTACAGTAGAAAGAGAGGATTAAAATGGTAGGTAAAGTAAAATGGTTTAATAATGAGAAAGGGTATGGATTTATAGAATATAACGATCAAGAAGATATCTTTATTCATTATTCAGCAATTGAGATGAACGGTTATAAAACTTTATCTGAGGGTGCATTAGTTCAATATGAACTACTTAAAACTGATAAAGGATTACAAGCAAAAAAAGTACTACAAGTAAGTAGTAATTAAAAAATAATAAAATTTTAGGACAGAAATTATGTAAACTATATGAACTGTTCTTTTCTTTTGTCCAAAATTATGTATATAATAAAATAGGATGATAAAATGAATAAGTATATAAAAGAGATTATTATACTATTAACACAGTTATTAGTTTTTTATGTTTTACCATTGTTTGCAGGACCAACTGACACTATGGGATTGATATTATTAATGCTAATTTTAACATTAATAATATCACTAATATATGGAATTATATCAAAAAATAAAATAAAATATTTAGTTCCAGTATTAACGGCATTAGTATTTATACCAACAGTATTTATACATTACAACGAAACTGCATTAATCCATTCAGTATGGTATTTGGCTACATCATCAGTAGGATTAATAATTGGAATAGCTATAGAAAAATTAGTAAATGGTTTTAAAAAATAGACCTATGAACAGAATTTTAAAAAATAATTCTGTTCTTTTACTTTAAAAAAAAATAATATATAATAATAATAGGTGAAATAATGAAAGTAATAACAGTTAAACAACCATTCGCTACTTTAATAGCTGAAGGATTAAAAGAATATGAGTTTCGCACTTGGAAAACTAAATATCGTGGTGATATTTTAATACATGCTGGAAAAGGTATTGATAAAAAAGCTATGAAAACTTATGAACATTTAAATTTAGAGTATCCAAGTGGATATATCATAGCTAAAGTAACTATTACTGATTGTATATATATAGATAATAATATAAGAAAACTACTAAAAGATAAGAATTCTTTAGTATATTATGGTATAATTAATGATGAAAATTGGAATGGTTATGGTTTTAAATTAGAAAATGTGGAAAAAATTAAACCAATCCCCATGAATGGAAAATTAAGTTTATGGGATTATGATTATCCACAAGAATAGTGGAAAACGAAAGAGGAATATTATGGATAAAAATGAATTAAAACGATTATTAGAAAAAAATCAAACTGAAATCTTAGATTTATGGAGGTCACTTTGACATTGATTCTAAGTTAAATGAGCTAAAAGAGAAAGAAGAAGAAATGTCCAAACCTAATTTTTGGGATAATAAGGATAAAGCAGATTCGACCTTAAAAGAAATATCTGAGTTAAAAAACTTGACACAAGATATTAAAAACTTAAAAGAAGAAACACAAAACAATCTAGAAATACTTGAACTATTATTGGTTGAAAAAGATGAAGAATTATTACATAATTTGGAAGAAGAAATCAAAAATAGTACTGAAAAACTAGAAAAATTGTCAGTTTTACTACTATTAAATGGCCCTTATGATAAGAATAATTGTACATTAGAAGTCCATTCTGGGGCTGGGGGTACAGAGGCATGTGACTGGGCAGCAATGCTATATAGAATGTATTTAAGATATTGTGAGAAAAAGGGATATAAAACTGAAATACTTGATTATCAAGAAGGTGAAGAAGTAGGAATAAAAAGTGCTACTATTGAAGTTAAAGGAATGAATGCCTATGGATATCTAAAATGTGAAAAGGGTGTTCACCGTTTAGTAAGACTTTCACCATTTGATGCTGCCAATAAAAGACATACCTCATTTGCATCAATTGATATTATTCCAGAATTTGATAATACTATAAATATAGAAATAAATGAAAAAGATTTGAAAATAGATGTTTATCGTTCAAGTGGCAAGGGTGGACAAGGTGTAAACACAACGGATAGTGCTGTTAGAATTACCCATCTTCCTACCAAAACCGTAGTAACTTGCCAAAATGAAAGAAGTCAAATTCAAAATAAAGAGACAGCTATGAAAATGTTAAAAGCAAAACTTTATTTAATTGAACAAGAAAAGAAAAATCAAGAACTAAATGATATTAAAGGATCTTATCAAAATATTGAATTTGGTTCACAAATAAGAAGTTATGTTATGCACCCATATTCAATGGTAAAAGATCATAGAACAGGAACTGAAACAAGTAATATAAATAAAGTAATGGATGGGGATATTGATTTATTTATTGAATCATATCTAAAAGGTGAATAAAAATGAAATGGTTTAGAAAAAATGATAAAAAAGATTATATTTTGAATAAAGTTGAAACAAAATATAGAGTGAGAAGATATATAGAATTAGTAATTGGTGTAACATTAATTGCGTTAGCATTCAATATTTTCCTATTACCAAATAACATCGTATTTGGAGGAGTAAGTGGTCTATCTATTATTGTAAAAGAATTTGCACCTATTGATCCTTCACACTTTATAATGATAGCTTCATTAATTCTATTAGTAGTAAGTTATTTTGTTTTAGGCAAAGAAAAAACAAAAGGTTCAATTATTGGGTCACTTTTATTTCCTATCTTAGTAGATTTAACTGCTAATATTAATACTTATATAAACATAGATACAAGCAGTTTATTACTATCAGTAATCTTTGGTGGAATTATATATGGTTTTGGAGCTGGTTTAGTATTTAAAGCAGGATTCACAACAGGTGGGACTGATATAATAAACCAAATTATTTCTAAATATTGTCATGTTAGTATGGGTAATGCTATGCTAATGAGTGATGGTTTAATTGTTTTAGGAGGTACATTCTTCTTTGGTTTAACTAAACTAATGTATGCCATTATTGTTGTCTATATAATAGGATTAATGACCGACAAAGTATTACTAGGTATTTCTGATTCGAAAGCTTTCTATATAATCACCAATGAAGATGAAAAAGTAAGAAATTATCTTATGAATGAACTTCATCACGGAGTAACTATTTTTAATGTAAAAGGTGGATATACAAATAAAAAAGATGAAGTAATTCTTTGTGTAGTTCCAACAGGAGAATACTACAAGGTAAAAGAAGGAATACATGAAATAGATAAAGAAGCATTCTTTGTAGTATGTGATGCATATGAAGTATTTGGAGGGGAATAAAAATGAATATACTAACTAGAGGTAAAGATAGTGCCCTAAGTATTTTAGATACAATATACAAGAAAAAATTAATACTAAGATACTTCTTATTAATAGTTTCACTATTTATATCTGCCTGTTATTTCAATTTATTACAGTTTCCAAGTCAAATTGTAACTGGAGGTTCAACAGGTATTTCAATAATAATTAACTCATTTTTTGATATTGAACCATCTAAAATAATATTTATAATATCACTAGTACTTTTAATAATAGGATTTATTTTCCTAGGTTTTGAAAAGACATCAGGGGCTATAGTTTCAACAATAGTTTACCCAATATTTGTTGATCTAACTGCGAACATTGGAGAGTATATAACTGTAGACTTATCTGATAAAGTACTAATATCTATATTTTTAGGACTATTATCTGGTATAACTACTGGTATTGTATATAAAGTAGGTTTCAGTAACGGTGGAGTATCCATCATAAGTGAAATAATATCAAAATATAAAAAAATCCAAATATCAAATGTTAGCTTTACTATAAACTTAATAATAGTTATTGCTGGAGGAGCTAGCTTTGGATGGACAATGGTTATGTATGCTGTAATAGTTTTATATATCTATAGTATAGTTTTAGATAGAGTATTAATTGGAGTATCTAAAAACAAAGCCTTATATATTATTACGTCTAAAGAAGATGAAATGTGTGATTATATAATGAATAGTTTAAAACATGGTGTAACTATATTTGATGTTAAAGGTGCTTATTTAGAAAGGAAAAGAAAAGTATTAATGACAGTTATTCCGAATCGTGAATACTTTATTTTAAAAGAAGGAATAAAAGAAATAGACGAAAATGCATTCTTTATTGTAACAGATTCTTATCAAGTATATGGAGGAGAGTAATCTCCTCTTTTTACTTGCCAAAAATTAACACAACAAATAACTACAAAAACCACAAAAATTACCAAAAATGTGATATAATGATTCTACATAGGATAAGGATGTGATAAATTTGGAATTAATCAGAGTTATTGATGTAACTAAGCAATATAAAAATGGCGTTACAGCTATTTATGATTTAAATTTAAAAATAAAAAAAGGAGACTTTGTTTTCATCATTGGAGGAACTGGTTGCGGTAAGTCAACTTTAATTAAAATGCTATATAGGGAAGAAAAACCAACGCGTGGTGAAATAATCATAGGTGGTTTAAATGTAGCAAGATTAAGAAATAGTAAGGTTTATAAACTAAGAAGAAAATTAGGAATAGTATTTCAAGATTATAGACTATTACCTAAATCAACTGTATATGAAAACGTTGCTTTTGCACTGGAAGTAATTGGTACTAAAAAAGAAGAAATAAATCAAAAAGTTTTACGTGCATTGGAATTAGTTGGATTAAAAGGAAAACTTAGAAACTACCCAGACCAATTATCAGGTGGAGAACAACAAAGAGTAGCTATAGCTAGAGCTATCGTAAACGAACCTAAATTATTATTATGTGATGAACCTACTGGAAACCTAGATCCAGAAAAGAGTATGGAAATAATGAAAGTATTAGAAGACATTAATAATACACTAGGTACCACAATTATGATGGCAACACATGATAAAGATATAGTTAATAAGATGCAAAAAAGAGTTATTACTTTAAAAGATGGAAGACTAGTTAGTGATGAAGAGAAAGGAAAGTATAATAATGAAGCCATTTAGAATGTTTGGAAGAAGCATAAGAGATGCTTTTAAAAGTGTATTTAGAAATTTTTCTCTATCTATTGCATCAATCACATGTATTAGTATTACATTAATCATTGTAGCAATTGCCATTTTAGTTTCCCTAAATATAAATAACTTCACTAAACAAATAAAAGAAGATGTAACTATAGTAGTATTTATAGATAATGAAGTACCGGAAAATGGGATCAATATAATTCGTACAAAACTAAATAGTATTTCCAATGTAGCAACAATAGAATATAAATCAAAAGAAGAATTAAGACAAGAAATGCAATCATCATCAGATAAATTAGACGCTATAATGAAAGATTGGACTGAAGAAGAAAACCCATTAATGAATACTTTTGAGATCAAAGTTAGAGATATTGAAGAAATAAAAGAAACAGCTTCACTAATTGAAAAAATGGAAGGAATAAACTCTATTAATTATGGTGAAGCAATGGTAAATCAGTTCCTATCAGCTTTTAAAATTTTTGAAAAAGTAACAATAGTAGCTGTAATTTTATTAATAGTAGTAACTGTATTCCTAATAGTAAATACAATAAAACTAACAATCTTCTCTAGAAAAAGAGAAATATCTATTATGAGATTAGTTGGTGCTAGTAATATTTCAATAAAAATGCCATTCGTAATAGAAGGAATGGTATTAGGTATTATAGGTTCAATACTTCCTATAATATTAGTTATATATGGATACTATGTTTTATATAAGAATACAGGTGGACAATTATTTTCGCCATTAATCAGATTAATTGAACCTGAACCATTTGTTTATATAGTATCACTTATAGTACTTATTATTGGTATAGTAGTTGGTATGATTGGTAGTTCTAAAGCAGTAAGGAAGTATTTAAAAGTATGATGAAAAAGTTTTTATTAAAAACATTAGTAATTTTATCAACAATAAGTATTTTATTTCCGACAACAGTAAAAGCAGAGGAAGTAACATTTGGGCAACTTCAAGATGACTTAGCTAAAGCTCAAAAAGAATTAGATAAGAATAACCAATCTATCAATAATAATGAAAATCAGATTGATAAAAACAATTCAACAATAACATCATTAAATAATCAAATAGAACAAATGAGTAAGGAAGCAACAAAACTACAACAAGAAATAGCAGATGCTACAACTGAAATTGAATCAAAGAAAGAAGAAACAAAAGAATTAGTTAAATACTTACAAATGAGTCAAGGAGAAAACATTTATCTTGAATATGTATTTGGTAGTGATTCAATAACTGACATGGTATATCGCTTATCGATAGTAGAACAAATAACTGAGTATAATGATAATATGATAAAAGATCTTGAAGCTCTAATAAAGGCAAATGAAAATAGAAAAATAGAACTAGCTAACAAAGAAAAAGAATATCATCAAAAGATAAATAGTCTAGAAAATGAAATAGGTAAACTAAGTAATTCAATTCAAAAACTTGGTGAACTATCACCTGGGTTAAAAGAAGAGGTTGAGTCTAAAAAAGCTATAGTAACTTACTATAAGTCACAAGGTTGTAGTAAACGTAGTGATGTAATAGGAAGAGACTGTGCTGTAACCAGTACTAATGCAGCTTTTACACGTCCAATAAAACAGGGTTATGTAACAAGTTTCATTGGTTATAGATGGGGTTCATTCCATAGAGGTACTGATATTGGAAGTAAAACAGGTAAAAAGACAGCACTTTATTCAATTGGAAATGGTGTAATTAAAGATATCTGGAAAGATAGTTATGGTGCACTATGCGTAACAGTTCAATATAAAACAGTAAAAGGTGATTATTATACAGCTATATATGCACACTTAAGTAAATATGCATCGGGTATTTATGAAGGAATGAAAGTCAATTCTAATACCGTATTAGGATATATGGGTGATACAGGTAAAGCTTATGGAGTACATCTACACTTAGAAGTATGGGCATGCCGATTATATGAAGATAGTAATTGTAGAACATGGAATAAATATACAACTTTTGCTGAAAAACAATTTAATAAAGGTATTAAAGGAGCAGAAAGTGCAATTACCTTCCCAAGTAGAACCTATAGTACTTGGTATTCAAAATAATAAAAAGGATTAATAATCCTTTTTTTATTTCTTGTTTAAAATTAATATTAATGTTAAAATATAGACGCAAGTTTATATGATAAAATCATTTAAGGAGGTGCAGTATGTTTAACTTAATATCAAAATATAAACCGAACGGTGACCAACCACAGGCAATCGAAAAATTAGTACAAGGAATCAATAATGGCGAAAAACACCAGGTTTTATTAGGAGCAACAGGAACAGGTAAAACTTTTACTATAGCTAATGTTATAAAAGAAATTAATAAACCAACTTTAGTTTTAGCACATAATAAAACATTAGCTGGGCAACTTTATTCTGAACTAAAAGAATTATTTCCCAATAATCATGTGGCATATTTTGTATCTTACTATGATTACTATCAACCTGAAGCATATGTACCTTCAACAGATACATACATAGAAAAAGATTCATCTATCAATGATGAAATAGATGAATTGCGCCACTATGCAACTAGTGCCCTTCTTTCATATGATGACGTCATCGTAGTAGCTAGTGTTTCTTGCATATATGGTATTGGTGAGGTAGAAGAATACCAAAATAAAATGTTAAGTTTAGGCGTGGGAGATATAGTAGAAAGAAATACAATCATTACTAAATTAGTTGAGATGATGTATGAAAGAAATGATTTTGATTTTAAACGTGGAACTTTTAGAGTAAAAGGTGATGTTTTAGAAATAATTCCTACAAACCAAAATACTAAAGGTTACAGAATAGAATTCTTTGGTGATGAAGTAGATAGAATTAGTGAAATTGATACATTAACTGGAGCTGTACTTCAAAATAAAAAAACTGTAAGTATCTTCCCTGCAAGCCACTTTGTTACTAGCGATGAAAAACTAATTGAAGCAGTAAAAAGAATAAAACTAGAATTAATAGATAGAGTCAAATTCTTTAAAGAAAACAATAAACTATTACCAGCAGAACGCATTGAACAGAGAACAAACTATGACATAGAAATGTTAACTGAAACTGGTTTCTGTCGTGGTATTGAAAACTATTCTAGACATATGGCATTACGTGGAGAAGGTGAAACCCCAACTACTTTAATGGATTTCTTTCCAAAAGATTATTTACTAGTAGTAGATGAATCGCATGTAACACTACCACAAGTAAGAGGGATGTATAATGGTGATAGAGCTAGAAAAATGAATTTAGTTGATTATGGTTTTAGACTTCCAAGTGCACTTGATAATAGACCATTAAAGTTTGATGAATTTGAAGAAAAAATTAATCAAGCTATCTATGTATCTGCTACCCCTGGTGACTATGAACTGGATAAAACAGATAATAAATACATTGAACAGATAATCCGTCCAACAGGATTACTAGATCCAACTATTGAAGTAAGAAAAACGGAAGGTCAAATTGATGATTTGGTTGGTGAAATTAAAGATAGAATTGAAAAAAATGAAAGAGTGCTTATTACTACACTAACTATTCGTATGGCAGAAGAATTAACCAACTATTTAAAAGATATTGATATTAAAGTAGCGTATTTACATAGTGAAGTTAAGACTTTAGAAAGAATGAGAATAATAAGAGACTTACGCTTAGGAAAATATGATTGTATTGTAGGTATTAACTTATTAAGAGAAGGAATTGATATCCCAGAAGTTAGTTTAATAGCTATCTTAGATGCTGATAAAGAAGGATTCTTAAGAAGTGAAAGAAGTTTAATTCAAACTATTGGTAGATGTGCAAGAAATGCGAGTGGTCACTGTATCATGTATGCAGATAAAATAACTGATAGTATGAATAAAGCTATCAAAGAAACAGAAAGACGTCGTTCTATTCAAGAAAAATATAATAAAGAAAACGATATCATTCCACAAACTATCAATAAAGAAATTAGAGAATTAATTAGTAATGTAGATGAAAATACAAGAGATAAAAAACCAAAGAAACAAGATAAAAAAGAAATTCTAAAAATGATTGATGAAATTGAAGAAGCTATGAAACAAGCAGCTAAAGATTTGGATTTTGAAAGAGCTATGGAATTAAGAGACGCTTTATTTGAATTAAAAGCCGAATTATAAAATGGAGTTAATAAGTATGAAGAAGTTTAAAAAAATTTATATTGAAATAACTAACATTTGTAATTTATCGTGTTCATTCTGTAGTATTGATAATAGAGTAAAAGAAAAAATAACTTTGGAAAAACTTGAGCATTTACTAAAAAATATAAATGACTATACAGACTATGTTTATCTACATGTAAAAGGTGAACCTCTTCTTCATCCAAAATTAAAAGAAATATTAGACTTATGTCAGAAATATAATAAACAAGTAAATATTACTACTAATGGCACCCTAATTAAAGAGAAGTTAGGGGAATTAAAACACCCAGTGGTAAGACAAATAAATTTATCACTTCATAGTGAAAATAAAAAAGAAAACTATTTAGAAGAAATATTTGAAACAGTTGATGAGTTAAAAGATAAAATAATTATTTTTAGATTCTGGACTATGGATAATGGTAAAATGAATAAACAATCAACAGAAATTGTTGATAAGATAAAAAAGCATTATAATTTATCACCAGAAATTGTGGAAAAGATAAACAACGAAAAACACATAAAACTAAGAGATAATTTATATATAGATAAGGCAGATGAATTTATATGGCCAAATCTAAATAACGATTATTATAATGATAAGGGAACATGCTATGCTCTTAAAGACCAACTAGCTATTTTAGTAGATGGAACTGTAGTACCATGTTGCTTAGATAGTAATGGCATAATTAATTTGGGAAATATTTATGAAAATTCTATAGAAGAAATAATAAATAGTGATAGATATCAAGAAATGAAAACCAATTTTTCGAATCGCAAAGCTTGTGAAGAATTATGCAAACATTGTAGTTTTAAAGATCACCTATTGACAAATAAAACAAAACTATAGTAGAATAAATCTCCTAATTAATATTAGGAGAAAGACGTGAGTACATGGCAATTTACAATAAAGTATATATAGGACATGTTGAAACTATAAATTTAGATGCTAATGCAAAAACTTCACCTGTTGAAAGAAAAGTAGTAGCACTAAAGTTATCTGGTTTTGATAAGATAAATAAATTACCAACTTACAGACCTATTAGGCAATATGGTGAATACTACAAGGTAATTAGTGTTGAACCACTAACTGGTATTGTAAGTGATAGAATGATAAATCAAGCAATAGAAAAAACTGGAAAACCAGAAGTTAAATTGTTAAAAAAAGTAGCTTAGCATTTGCTAAGCTTTTATTATTCCGTAATTTCAAAAGTTATTAAGAATATAATGATTATGTAGTTAAAATTTAACTAAGTTATGATATAATAAAAATATAGGAGTGAAGTATATGACATTTTTATGGATGATTATTTTTATTGCATTAATAGTATTAGAACTAACAACAGTGAATATGGTTTCAATTTGGTTTGCTTTAGGATCGCTAGCATCATTTATTTTAAGTTTCTGGATAAGTGATATAACATACCAAATAGCTATGTTTGTAGGAGTAAGTTTTATATCATTACTATTAACTAGAAGCTTTGTTAAGAAAGTTAGAGGAAAGAAACCAGAACCAACTAACTTAGACAGAGTAATTGGTAAAATTGGTATTGTTACTGAAGAAATCAGTAAGTTAGAACCAGGTGAAGTAAAAGTAGATGGTAAGAAATGGAGTGCAATATCTACTAAGAAAATCAAAGTTGGTAGTAAAGTAGAAATACTTTCTATAGATGGAGTAAAACTAAATGTTAAAGAAGTAAAGGAGGAAAATTAACATGTTTTGGACAATTATAATTATTTTATTAGTACTAATTGTACTAGGGGTAAAAATTATACCTCAATCAAGAGCTAAAGTAGTAGAAAGATTAGGAAGTTATCACGCAACACTTCAAACAGGTGTACACTATGTAATACCATTTATTGATAGAGTAGCAAGTGATGTTACCTTAAAAGAAGTAGTAAAGGACTTCGCACCACAACCAGTAATTACAAAAGATAATGTAACTATGCAAATTGATACAGTAGTATATTTTCAAATAACTGATCCTAAACTTTATACATATGGAGTTGAAAATCCAGTTAACGCAATTGAAAATTTAACTGCAACAACATTACGTAATATAATTGGTGATTTGGAATTAGACCAAACATTAACTAGTCGTGATATTATTAATTCTCAAATGAGAGCTATTCTAGATGAAGCAACAGATCCATGGGGAATCAAAGTTAACCGTGTTGAAGTTAAAAATATTATTCCACCAAGAGATATTCAAGAAGCAATGGAAAAACAAATGCGTGCTGAACGTGAAAGACGTGAAAAAATACTTCAAGCTGAAGGTGAAAAGAAAGCTGCAATTCTTATAGCAGAAGGAGAAAAAGAAAGTGCAATCCTAAGAGCAGATGCAAAAAGAGAATCACAAATTCGTGAAGCTGATGGTGAAGCTGAGGCTATCCTAAAAGTATCTCAAGCTAAAGCCGAATCATTAAAACTATTAAAAGATGCTAAAGCAGATGAAGCAGTATTAAAATTAAAAAGCTACGATGCTATGGTAGAAGTAGCCAATGGTCAAGCAACTAAAATCATTGTACCAAGTGAACTTCAAAACTTAGTAACAGCAGGAACAGTAATTTCAGAAAGCTTAGAAAAAAATAAAAAATAATATTAAACCTAGCATTAACTAGGTTTTTTTATGGTATTTTTGTTAAAAAAATAGTAATACTATAAATGGTGATGATTATGCGTAATAATGATTATAGACATTATTATTTATTAGGTAAACATTACTATCAAGATGTTTTAAAACATCAAAAAGGAACTAATGAATAGTTCCTTTTGTTTTTATTTTATTTCTTTCTTGTGTCGCTTCATAATACTCATCTTCAACATAAATCTTAGAATAACTATCTATACTAGTGTAATCATCTTTTTGTAAACAATCATTATCCAAATTATTACCAGAAGTTTTAGGTTCTATTTCTAAGCTTTTATTATTTATTTTAATATATTTTGATATATCATATATAGGAATTCCTAGTGTTAATGTAGATGTAGGTACAATAATTGGTAACATTTTAATCCATATAGTATGACTAGATATAACTGCTATTAGCGAACACATTAACATAATTAAAGAAAATAACCAAACTCTATTTTTTATTTTCCTTTTTAATCTTTTCTCCATTCAAATCCTCAAGTCTTCTTCCTTGATAAGTATTTCTTTTTACCATTTCCTTATCAATATCGTTTAAAACACAAAATTTTTTTAATAACCATGTTGGCACAATTAAATCATCTTTTACCGGATCACCAGTAATACGATTAATAACTATTTCAGGTCTTAAATACTCTAACTGTTCTACTACAATATCAATATATTCTTCTTTAGACAAAATATGAAAATTTTCTTTTTGATAAAGATTAGCAAGAGCTGTATCATTAATAACATGAAGCATGTGTATTTTAACACCCTGAATATCTAATTTATTTATATGCTTAATTGTATCAATCATCATTTCTTTAGTTTCATATGGAAGACCGTTAATAATATGTATTACTACATTAATATTTCTTTCCCTTAACTGATTTACCATATTATCAAGACATTCTAGATTATGTCCACGATTAATTAACTTAGTAGTTGACTCATGAATTGTTTGTAAACCTAATTCAACTGTTAAATAAGTTCTAGTAGCTAATTCCTCTAAAT
The DNA here is from genome assembly GCA_045595895.1 of Candidatus Scybalousia sp. Taxonomy (GTDB): domain Bacteria; phylum Bacillota_I; class Bacilli_A; order RF39; family UBA660; genus Alloscybalousia. The sequence continues at coordinate 17,454 of JAZOBJ010000020.1, forward strand.
AGTCTAAACACTCATCACTAATAGCATCAGGACGTGTAGCGATATTTAAACCAATAACGTTATCTAATCCTAAAATTGGTTCATATTTTTGTTTTAACACATCAATTTTAGCATATGTATTGGTATTAGCTTGAAAATATCCAATGTAAAAAGTGTCTGGCCACTTCTTTTCGATAACCTCTTTTACTTCGTTAAACTGTGTAATTAAGTCTTTTTCTACATTTCCAGCAAAATCCCCACTACCTAATTTAGAACAGTATATACACCCGCCATATCCTTTAGTACCATCTTTATTAGGACAACTAAAACCAGCATTCAAACTAATCTTAGAAACTTTCTTGCCAAACTTATTCTTATAAAAATAATCCAAAGTATGGTATCTTTTATTATTATCACTATATTTAAATGGATTAATCATAACAACACTTCACCTTTATAAATATTCTAACACAATTTTAGATTTAAAATTGCATTTATGTCAAATAGAGTATATAATTGTCATAATAGGAGGATAATAAAATGGAACAAGAATTGAATATAATTGAAATAAAGAAAAACCAAAATCGTAAAGTAACTATATTTGCAGTAATTTTATCAATAATTTCAATAGGATTATTAGTAGCCGGATTTTTACTCGTATCAAGTAATAAAGTAGTAATGCTACAAAGTATTTCTAATTTAACTAAAAAATTTGAAAATTCTCTTGATGATAAAGATTTTGCTGAAAAAATAGCCGCATCAAAAGAAACTGGTGTCAAATTAGATATGGGATTAACTTCACAACAATTAGGAATCAATGGTGGAATAGTATTTGATTACTTAGAAAATGCAGATGATAAAAAATCAAAATTAGATCTAAATATAACAATGGATGGACAAAATTTAATAAGTGGTAATGCAGTTTTAGCCAACAACAATGCATATGTTTATGTTGATGGTATTACACCTAACTACTATCATACTGCATTAGAGTATGTGAGTATTCTATCTAATTTAGAATTAAATAGTTATGATAAAATATCAAATTTATTAAAGGATACAGTAAAAGACTATATAAAAGAGGATGATATTAAAAAAGAAAAAGTAGAAATAACATATAATGGTAAAGCTAAAAAAGTTAATAAACTTTCTTATGTAATTACTAACAAGTCAATTGCAGAAATTGCTACTAACTTCGTTAATTCAGCAAAAAAAGATCCAGCAATATTAAATGAATTAGCAGATTTATTTGATATTAATTCAGATGAAATAGTAACTGCACTAGATAGTTTTATTTCAGAATTAACCTATGATAAAGTAGAAGTAGGATGTTACTATAATGTATATTACTATGGATTTAACAAAATTGTTAAATATGAATTAGCCTATGCAAATAATAAACCATTCCTTGAATATCAAGTTGATGACAAAGAAACAATCAATTTATATAATGAAGAAGAGGAAAGTGTTTTCTCTTTAGAAGTAACTAATAAAAATGATCAATTTACTTTCAAAGGTTTACTTAAAGGTGAAGATGAAGAAATACCATTTGTAGGTAATTTAAAAGATGATACATTAACTATCGTTGTTACACAAGATGGTGTGGACATTATATTAACAATCACATCAACTGAAGAAGTTAAAGATAACAGTTATATATCAAAAAATAAAATTATTTTATCTGGATCATCTGAAGGTACTAAAATAACATTAGGAACTTTAGATATTAATGTTGAATACTATTTTGGTCAAAAAGTTGTAGCTGATGTATCAAACAGTGTGGATGTTAATTTAATGACAGAACAAGACTTAACTACTATTGAAACTAACCTAATGAATCATCCATTATACCAAACATTAATGGGAATATCAGGAATATAATATTAAGCTTATAACTTTTAGTTATAGGCTTTTTTTTTGTTACTAAATATGATATTATAATCTTATAAAATGAATAATAGGGTGATAATATGGAAGAAAATATGAATACAGTAAATAATAATGTAGTAATCAATAACCTGGTATCAAATAACGAACTAACTATAAGGGGTAATACATATAGAATTACTATTTTAACCGAGAGACTCATCAGATTAGAATATCATCCTGAAGGGATATTTTATGATAATGAAACCCAATTAGTTCAATTTAGAAATTTTCCTAAACCAGTGTTTGAACTAACGCAAGACAGCAAATATTTAGTAGTAAAAACAAAATACTTCACTCTATCTTATACAAAAGAAAAGAATTTTGAAGGAAGTAAACTAGCTCCAATGAGTAATCTAAAAATTGATTTGAACGGTACAGATCGCTACTGGTATTATAAACACCCTGAAGTTAAAAATTATAAAGGTAACTTTATATCATTAGATGGTACTGAAGAAGAAAGTAGAGCTGAAAATGGTTTATATTCAATAGATGGTTTTGCTTCCATTGATGATAGTAATACTTTAATATATGATGAAAAAGGAAATATACTAAAACGAGATGGAAAAGGAATAGATTTATATTTATTCATGTATAATAATGACTTTTCTCTAGCACTAAAAGACTATTTCAAACTAACAGGAAATCCTGCTATGATTCCTAGATATGCATTAGGAAATTGGTGGAGTAGAGATTTAGATTACACACAAGAAGAACTTTTAGATATAGTGAACCACTTTGAAAAAAATGAAATACCATTATCAGTATTATTACTAGATGAAGGTTGGCATAAAAAAGAGGCTGAAGATAAAACACAAATTTCAACTGGTTATACTTTTAATAAAGATTTATATAATAATCCTAGTGAATTAATAAATACACTACATGAAAAGAATATCCATATTGGATTAAATTTTAATCCTAAAAATGGAATTTATCCACACGAAGAACACTATAATGAAATTGCTACGCATTTTAACATTACAGGTAATAAAATAATATTATTCGATCCATTAAATCCAATACTATTAGATGCTATTTATCATTATATGATGTCACCACTTATTAATATGGGAGTGGATTTCTTCTGGAATGATACAAAAAACGATGAAATAACTAATCAAGGTTTATGGATGCTAAATAATTCATTATTTAAAAATCTAACCAGTAAACGTAAGATGGTTTTATCACGTAATGGAATGATAGCTACACATCGTTATCCAATTACATATACTGGTAAAACTTTAGTAGGCTGGGAAACACTAAAAAAGATTCCTACAATACATGAACAAGCAAGTAATATTGGCGTTAACTGGATTAGTACGGATGTAGCTGGCAACTATGGTGGAACAGAAGAAGAAGAATTATATGTTCGTTCAATTGAACTAGCTACTTTCAGTCCTATTTTAAGATTTCATGCACCAAGTGGTAAATACTATCGTAAAGAACCATGGAGATGGAATGCAAGAACTCTAGAAGTTGTTAATAAATATTTAGATTTAAGACATAAATTAATACCATATTTATACACAGAAGGTTATTATTATCATAGAGATGGAAAATTATTATTAAAGCCATTGTATTATGATTACCCATGGTTATATGATGATACAAATTATAAAAATGAATACTATTTAGGTAGTATGTTAATATCTCCAATACTAACCAAAAAAGATGAATTAATTAATCGTACTATCCATAAATTCTTTATACCAGAAGGTATTTGGTATGATTTTAAAACTGGTAAAAAATTTCCTGGTAACAAAGAATATGTTTCTTTCTTTAGGGATGAAGATTATCCAGTATTCGTAAAACGAGGTTCAATTATTCCACTTAATAACATGGATAAACTTAACTATACTGGTAATCCAGATTCTTTTGAGATTCAAGTATTCCCAGGTGAAAGTAACACTTTAAATATGTATGAAGATAAAGAAGATAATGAAGATAATCATTTAATTACTCAAATAGATTATAACTACATGCCAAGTAACTATACAGTAATAATTAGAACTATTGAAGGAAACCATGGTGTAGTAGATGATTATCGTAATTACAAAATAAGATTTAGAAATACTAAGAAAGCGGATAATGTATTTGCATACTACAACGATACCCAAATTAAAACAGTAAGTTATGTAGATGATACAGACTTCATAGTAGAAATAGAACACGTCCCATCAATTGGACAAGTAACATTAAACTGTAAGGGTAAAGATATAGAAATAGATGCTATTCGTTTAATAAATGATGATATTGATAGTATTTTGCTTGATTTACCAATAAACACAGTATTAAAAGAAAAAATATCTTCAATCATGTTCTGTGAACTACCAATTAAAAGAAAAAGAATTGAGATTAGAAAACTAAAAAAATATAATTTAGGCAAAGAATATATTAGATTATTCTTAAAATTACTTGAATATATAGGTCAAATTTAATATAATAAAAACAAATTGAAGTCAGTATCTGACTAAAAATTAATAAAAAAATGTAGCATAAAATTTATTTTGTGATATACTAGTAGTAATTTCACGGCGATGAAGAAGTAGTAATAAAATGATTATTTAAAGAGAATCTATGTTTGGTGGGAATAGATAATATAGTTTTATGAACTTGTCTTTTGAGTGAATAAGGGTAATTCCTATATCAATTAAGAGTGGATAGATATATCTATCAATTAAGGTGGTACCGCGATTATTCGTCCTTATGGAAGAATAATCGTTTTTTTATTGAAAGGAGAGTTATATGGAATATGTAAGCTGGTTCTTATTTAGTTTCATCTTAATTTATATTGTTTATTATATTTTTTATATGAGAAAAACAATAAGAGGAGAAAAAGTTCCTTCAGAAGCACAATTCCTCATAACAGTATATAAATTAGATGTTAATAAATTTAGTTATCGAAGATTTATTAAAATGGTAGGTTTTGTAACCACATTGGATATAGCAGTAACAGCTACAGTAGTAGCTAAAGTTGAAGGTGTAATATGGCAAATCCTCTTTGGATTCGTAGCTGTTATTCCAGTAGTTGTATTATCATTTATGCTGCTCGGTAAATATTATCAAAACAAACAAGAAAAAGATAATTCTAAAGAATTGGAAAAAGAAAAGAAATACTTAGATAGATTAGATAACAAGAAAAAGAAAAAAGAGTCTAAAAAGAAAGGAAAGAAGAAAAATGGATAAAATACAAAATATAGAAAGTAAATGGCAAAAGTATTGGCAAGAAAATCATACTTTTGAAACAAAAATAGATAAAAGTAAGGAAAAATATTACTACTTAGTAGAATTCCCTTACCCAAGTGGTTCAGGACTACATGTAGGGCATGTTAGAAGTTACACAGCATTAGATGTACTTGCTCGTAAAAAAAGAATGATGGGGTATAATGTATTATTCCCAATGGGATGGGATGCATTTGGTGCACCTGCAGAACAATATGCAATTAAAAACCATATCCATCCAAGTGTAGCAGTAGAAGAAAATATTAAAACATTTAAGGGTCAAATTGAAAAACTTGGTATTTCATTTGATTGGTCTAGAGAATTCTCAACAACTGATCCAGAATACTATAAATGGACACAATGGCAATTCTTACAATTCTTCAAAAAGGGAATGGCTTATAAAGACAAGAAAAATATTAACTGGTGTCCTAATTGTAAAACAGGTCTTTCTAATGAAGACTCTAGTGGTGGAGTATGTGAAAGATGTGGTTCACAAGTTGAACAACGCGAAAAGGAACAATGGATTCTTCGCATGAGTGATTATGCGGAAGATTTAATTACAGGGCTAGAAGATACTGAATTCCAAGAAAGAACTAAATTAGCTCAAATTAACTGGATTGGAAAATCAACTGGAGCTGAAGTTGATTTCAAATTAAAACAAGTTGATGAAAACCTAACAGTATTTACTACACGTCCAGATACACTATTTGGTGTAACTTTCATGGTAGTTGCACCAGAACATCCATATATTGATTTATATAGTGGATTAATTGAAAATATGAATGAAGTAATAGATTACCGTGAACAAGCAAACAAAAAAACAGAATTCGAAAGAACACAATTAGCTAAAGATAAAACAGGTGTTAAATTAAATGGTTTAAGCGCTATTAACCCTGTTAATGGTAAAGAAATCCCTATTTATATTTCTGATTATGTAATGATGAGTTACGGTACAGGAGCTATTATGGCAGTGCCAGCACATGATGGTAGAGATTATGATTTTGCTAAGAAATTTGGAATTGACATAATTGAAGTTATCCAAGGTGGAGATATTTCTAAAGAAGCTTACACTGAAGATGGTATCATGGTAAACTCTGATTTCTTAAACGGAATGGATAATAAAAAAGATTCAATCGAAAAAATGATTAATTACCTACAAGAAAAAGGTATTGGAAGAAGTAAAACTAATTATAAACTTCAGGACTGGGTATTTACACGTCAAAGATTCTGGGGAGAACCAATTCCTCTTATCAATTGTCCAGAATGTGGTTGGGTACCAGTTCCAGAAGAAGATTTACCAGTACTACTTCCAAATGTAGCTGAGTATGAACCAACTGATGATGGAGAAAGTCCACTAGCTAGAATAAGTGACTTTGTAAACACAACCTGTCCATGTTGCGGAAAACCAGCTAAACGTGAAACAGATACAATGCCTAACTGGGCAGGATCATCATGGTATTGGTTAAGATATATGGATCCAAATAATGATAAAGAATTTGTTTCTCAAGAAGCATTAAACTACTGGGGAAAAGTAGATTGGTATAACGGTGGTATGGAACATGCTGCACGTCACTTACTATATGCAAGATTCTGGAATCAATTCTTATATAATGAAGGACTTGTTCCAAATAAAGAACCATTCAAGGTTCGTGCTAGTCATGGTATGATTTTGGGTGAAGGTGGCGTTAAGATGAGCAAATCATTAGGTAACGTTATCAATCCAGATGATATAGTTTCTGCATATGGAGCTGATACACTTCGTACATATGAAATGTTTATTGGTGATTATGAAAAAGAAGCAGTATGGAGCGAACAAGGATTAATTGGATGTAAGAGATACTTAGATAAAGTTATTCGTTTAGGCGAAAAAGTAAATAATAATGAAGAATATTCCAAAGAAATAGAAAAAGATATCCATAAAACAATCAAAAAAGTTACTGAAGATATTGATGAACTTAAATTTAATACTGCAGTATCTGCATTAATGATTTTACTTAACACTATGGAAAAAATGGATTCTATTTCAAAAAGTGATTATCGTACATACTTAATGTTATTAAACCCAATCGCGCCACACATCACTGAAGAATTAAATAGTATGTATAATTTAGGTACACCAATCTGCGAATCAGAGTGGCCTAAATATGATGCAGCTAAATTAATAGATGAAGAAAAAGAAATAGCTGTTCAAGTAAATGGTAAAGTAAGAGCTACAATAACAGTACATATTAATGATACTGATGAAATAATTGAAGAAAAAGCTAAACAAGCTGAAAACGTATTAAAACACATCGAAGGTAAAGAAATAGTTAAAGTAATCGTTATTAAAGGTAAGATTGTTAATATAGTAGTTAGATAAAAAACACTTTTAAAGTGTTTTTTTATTATTTTAATCATAATATTAATTTGACATAATAATGAGTAAGTTATATAATATTCAATACTTTAAGGGGAAAATATATGAAAGATAACAATGTATTAACAACTTATAAAGAATTAGCACAAAAAGCTATAAAGGAATTAAAAACTAAGGGTAAAAGATATAAACAAATTCCTAATATTTTAACATTAATGCGTCTAACCTCACCATGTTTTATAATTCCAGCTGCTATTATTGGTAGTGTACCAACTGTAATAGGAATGACAGTATTTTTTGGTTTAACAGATTTAGCTGATGGCTTTATAGCACGTAAATGGGAATTAACTAGTAAACTAGGAGAAGCTTTAGATGCTGTTACAGATAAAGTATTTGCATCAACGTTACTACTAGCAGCTTCTATTAGTAATCCTATGTTATTATGTAATTTAGGTCTAGAGTTAGCTATAGCTGGTATTAACGTATCAAAGGAATTAAATGGTATTGCTACACAATCTTCATATATTGGAAAAGCTAAAACATGGTTCTTATTTGCACTAGCAGGTGCTGGTATTGTATCATCAAATTGGAATCTACAAACAATATTAAATCCATTAATGATATCAACAACAATTATGCAAACTTTAACACTTGCATCATATTTAACACCAGTAAGTAATAACTCTAATAACAATATAACTAATGGTGAAGAAACGATTGTAATAATAAATGAAAACAAACCAGAACCAGAAGAAGAAAAGGAAAAAGAAAAAGTATTAAAAAAAGATGAACAACCAACAGTAAAACAAAATAATGAAATAGAAAAACAAGTAGATGCAATTATAGAAGAACTAACTATACAACCACAAGAAACAGTGAAACAAAGACAAAAAGTAAAAAAAATATAAAGAAAATGTAATTAACGTTTTCTTTTTTTTTAGTTTTCCACAGGTATTGTGGAAAACTTTACACAATTAATAAAAAAAATCCACAAAAAATTATAAAAAATTTTCTTAAAAAAATACTTGATTTCCTTATACTACTTGTGTTATAATTTTCCATGTGTGGCTGCTTAGATGTGTGAGGTTGCTGATACGCCCGGTTAAGTTGTTAAATTTAATTAAAGTGAATCAGGTTTTTACACGGAGCAAGTCTATACTAGATATAGGCGAAGGGAGGATTCGGAAATGTCAAAAGACAAAGTTCGCATAAAATTAAAAGCATATGATCATAGAATTCTAGATAATGCTGCAAAGAAAATAGTTGAAACTGTTAAGAGATCTGGAGGAGAAATAAGTGGACCAGTACCACTTCCAACAGAAATCGAAAAGTTCACTATCTTACGTGCTGTTCATAAATACAAAGACAGTCGTGAACAATTTGAAATGCGTACACACAAAAGACTTATTGATATCAAGAACCCAAGCAAGGAAACTATTGATGCATTAGCTCATTTAGATTTACCAAGCGGTGTTGATATTCAAATCAAAGTAGAACAAAATTAATTAGGAGGAAATTAAAATGAAAGGAATCTTAGGGAAAAAAATAGGAATGACTCAAGTATTTACTACTAACGGTAAATTAATTCCTGTAACTGTCATTGAAGTTGAACCAAATGTTGTAACTCAAATTAAAACAGTTGAAAAAGACGGATATGATGCAATCCAATTAGGATGCGAAACAGTAAGAGCAAAAGTAAGCAATAAAGCTAAAATTGGTCATACAAACAAAGCAAACACAGAACCTAAGCGCTTCTTAAGAGAAATCAGGGGAGTAAACGTTAATGATTACACATTAGGTCAAGTAATCGATGCTAGCGTATTTACAAAAGGAGAAATCGTTGATGTAAGTGGTGTTAGTAAAGGTAAAGGTTTCCAAGGTGTTATTAAACGTTATAACCAATCTCGTGGACCAATGGGACACGGTTCTCAATACCATAGAGGTGTTGGTTCATTAGGTACATTATTACCAATGCACGTACTTAAAGGTAAAAAATTACCAGGGCACATGGGTAATGTAGCTTGTACAATTCAAAATCTTGAAGTTGTAGACATCGACTTAGAAAACAATGTTATCTTAGTTAAAGGTAACGTACCAGGTCCTAAACAATCTTTAGTTATGATTAGAACATCAGTTAAGAAAGGTGAAAAAGTTAATGAAACAGAAGAATTAATTTCTTATGTTGAAGTTGAAGAAACACCGGTTGAAGCTGAAGTTGAAACTGAAGAAGCTAACGAAGAAGTAGCTGAAGCGGTTGAATCTAACGAAACTCAAGAAGAAGTAAACGAATAATCACTGCAGATTAAATAGGAAAAAAGAAAAATTTAAAATTGTAGTGAAAGGAGGAAATTAAAGATGGAAAAATTAAAGGACATTAAATTAAATAAAGATTTACTAAGTATAGAACCAAACGATAAAGTTTTATATGATGCAATCATCTTACAAAGAGCATCATTAAGACAAGGTACTCACTCAACTAAAACTCGTAGTGAAGTACGTGGCGGTGGAAGAAAACCATGGCGTCAAAAAGGAACAGGGCATGCTCGTCAAGGGTCAATCCGTTCAGTTCAATGGGTAGGTGGAGGAAGATATGGTACTCCAGTTCCAAGAGACTACTCAATCAAACAAAATAGAAAAGAAAGAAGATTAGCTTTACAAACAGCATTCTTAAATGTATACAACAACAAACAATTAGTAGTAGTTGATTCTTTAGCTGTAGCTACACCTAAGACTAAAGAAATGACTGCTATGCTTAATACATTAGAATTAACTGATAAAAAAGTATTAATCGTAGTTAACGAATTAGAAGAAAACTTAATCCTAGCTTCTCGTAACTTAAGAAACGTTGCTTTAATCGAAGCAAATGAATTAAACGTTTTAGATTTAAGTTATACAGATGTTGTATTAACAACAAAAGAAGGATTAAAAGCAATCGAGGAGGTGCTTAAATAATGGATACTAAATATTTAGAAATCGTAAAAGCGCCAGTAATTACTGAAAAATCTGCTAACTTAGGACAAAACGAAGGAAAATATGTTTTCAAAGTTGATCCTAAAGCAAATAAAACAGAAATCAAACAAGCAATTGAAAAATTATTTAACGTAAAAGTACAAGATGTTCGTACAGTAAACGTTAAACCAAAGAAAAGAAGAGTTGGACGTTACGCTGGATTAACTAACCGTAGCAAAAAAGCTATTGTTACACTAGCAGAAGGACAATCAATCGAACTTAATTAAAAGGAGGGTTACTCATGTCAGTAAGAAACTATAAGCCAAATACTCCAGGACAAAGAAAAAGAAGTACATTAGTTAACGAAGAAATTACTAAAAGTACTCCTGAAAAAAGTCTAGTAGTAAGCTTAAAGAAAAACGGTGGTCGTAACAATCAAGGACATATCACAGTAAGACATCAAGGTGGTGGAGCTAAAAGAAAATACCGTATCATTGATTTCAAACGTAATAAATTTGATATTCCTGGTAAAGTTGCAAGTATTGAATACGACCCAAATAGAACTGCAAATATTGCATTAATTAATTATAACGATGGTGAAAAGAGATATATCATCGCTCCAAAGAAACTTAGTGTAGGAGATGTTATCGTATCTGGTGAAAACGCAGATATCAAAGTAGGAAATGCACTTCCTATTATGAACATCCCTGTTGGTACTATGATTCATAATATTGAATTACGTCCAGGTAAAGGTGGAGAATTAGCACGTAGTGCTGGAGCTTCAGCACAAATCCTTGGTCGTGAAGGAAATTATGTAATGGTTAGACTTTCAAGTGGTGAACAAAGATTAATTTTAGGAACTTGTTATGCTACAGTTGGTGAAGTTGGTAACGAAGATCAAAATCTAGTAAGATTAGGAAAAGCTGGACGTACTCGTCATTTAGGTATTCGTCCAACAGTTCGTGGATCAGTTATGAACCCTAACGATCACCCACATGGTGGTGGTGAAGGACGTGCACCAATCGGTAGAAAAGGGCCAGTTACTCCTTGGGGTAAACCAGCACTTGGATATAAAACAAGAAAGAATAAAGCGTCTGATAAATTTATCGTACGTCGTCGTAATAGTAAGTAGGGAGGAAATAGAATATGGCAAGAAGTTCAAAGAAAAAACCTTATGTTTTCGAAAGATTATTAGCTAAGGTTGAAAAGTTAAATGAAACTGGTAAAAAAGAAGTAGTTAAAACATGGTCACGCCGTTCAACAATCTATCCTGCATTTATTGGACATACATTCGCAGTACATAATGGAAAAGAATTTATTCCAGTATATGTTACTGAAGATATGGTAGGACACAAACTTGGTGAATTTTCACAAACTCGTAAGTTTGGTGGACACGGCGATAACAAGAAATAGTGATAGGAGGAGAAAAATATGGAAGCAAGAGCAATCGCAAAAACTCTTAGAGTATCACCAATTAAAGCTCGTTTAGTAGTAGATTTAATTCGTGGTAAAAATGTTAATGTTGCATTAGACATTTTAAACAATATGAATAAAAAGCCTGCTCGTCTTACAAAGAAAGTTCTTGAATCTGCTATCGCTAACGCTGTTAACAATAACGGTGCTAAACAAGAAGAATTATTTGTAAAAGAAGCAAGAGTAGATGCTGGTCCAGTGATGAAGAGACATATGTTTGACTCACGTAGTCATATCGGACACAATGATAAAAGAACAAGTCACATCGTAATCGTTGTGGCTACTAAGTAAGCAAAGGAGGTCAAGAAATATGGGACAAAAGGTAAATCCTAATGGACTAAGACTTGGAATCAATAAAGATTGGGACTCAAAATGGTATGCAAACAAAGCTGACTTTTCTAAGTATTTAGCTAACGATGTTAAAATCCGTGAATACTTCGAAAAAAATCAAAAAGCTAACGGTATCAGTAAAGTTCAAATCGAAAGAAATTCTAAAAGAACTGAAGTTATTGTTCATACTGCTAAACCAGGTGTAATCATCGGTCGTGGTGGTGAACAAATCGAAGTAATGAAAAAAGAATTATCTAAGTTAGTTAACGAAGATATTCAAATTTCAATCGTAGATATCAAAAAACCTGATATGAGCGCACAAATCGTTGCTGATTCAATCGCAATGCAAATTGAAAATCGTGCATCATTCAGAATGGCTCAAAAAAGAGCTATCCGTAACGCTATGAAAGCTGGAGCTAAAGGTATTAAAACATTAGTATCTGGACGTTTAGGTGGAGCAGATATGGCTCGTAGCGAAGGATATACAGAAGGAACAATTCCTCTACATACATTAAGAGCTGATGTTGATTATGCTACAAGTGAAGCAGATACAACATTCGGTAAAATTGGTGTTAAAGTATGGATTTATAAAGGAGAAATCCTTCCTTCTAAAAAGACTAAAGGAGGTAATTAATTATGTTAATTCCATCAAGAACTAAATATCGTCGTGTTCATAGATTACCTTACGAAGGTCATACTAAAGGAAACAAAACTTTAGACAAAGGTGAATATGGACTTATGGCTAAAGAAGGTGCTTGGATTACAGCAAATCAAATCGAAGCAGCTCGTGTAGCTATGACACGTTATATGAAGCGTGGTGGAAAAGTATGGATCAATATTTTCCCACACATGCCATTAACTAAAAAACCTATTGGTACTCGTCAAGGTAAAGGTAAAGGTAACGTTGAAGCTTGGGTAGCAGTAGTAAAAGAAGGAAAAATTATGTTTGAAATCGCTGGTGTTAGTGAAGAAGTAGCACGTGAAGCATTACGTTTAGCTTCTCACAAATTACCAATTCAAACTAAATTTGTAAAAAGAGAAGAAAGTGGTGAAAAAAATGAAGGTTAAAGAAATTAGAGAACTAACCACTGAACAAATCGTTGCAAAAATCAAAGAATCTAAAGAAGAATTATTCAACTTAAGATTCCAACAAGCAACTGGAAACTTAGAAAAACCTTCAAGAATTAGAGAGTTAAGACACGATGTAGCTCGTTGCAAAACAGTTCTTCGTGAACGTGAACTTGCTGAGGAGGTTAAGTAATGGAAAAGGTACAAAAAGAATTAGTTGGTACAGTAGTTAGTGCTTGTAATAACAAAACAATTACTGTTATGGTAGAAACTTATAAAAAACATCCAAAATATGGAAAAAGAGTTAAGTATTCAAAAAAATACGCAGCTCATGATGAAACAAATAAAGCAAAAGTAGGAGATACTGTTAGAATCGTAGAAACTAAACCTATTTCTAAGACTAAACATTTCTACTTAGCTGAAATCGTAAAAGAAGCAGTTATTCTATAATTGCAAGTTAGGTGAAGGAGGAATAATTTATGTTACAACAAGAAAGCCGTTTAAAAGTTGCTGACAACTCAGGTGCTAAAAGCTTATTAGTTATTAGAGTACTTGGTGGAAGCAAAGTAAAAACAGGTAATATCGGTGACATAGTTGTTGGTACAATCAAAGATGCCACACCTAATGGAACTGTTAAAAAAGGAAAAGTTGTAAAAGCAGTTATCGTAAGAAGTAAACAAGGTGTACGTCGTGATGACGGAAGTTACATTAAGTTTGATGATAACGCTTGCGTAATTATAAAAGATGATAAGAGTCCAGTTGGAACTCGTATCTTCGGACCAGTAGCACGTGAATTACGTGACAAAGATTTCATGAAAATAGTATCTTTAGCTAAAGAAGTGCTATAAAGGAGGATATTATGAAACTTAAAGTTGGAGACAAAGTAGTAGTAATAGCCGGATCTAGTAAAGGTAAAGAAGGTAAGATTACAAAAGTTTTAAGAGAAGAAAACAGAGTGATCGTTGAAGGTGTTAACATTGTTAAAAAACACAAAAAAGGAAACGGTCAAGAAACTGGGGGAATCCTTGAAGTTGAAGCTCCAATTCATGCTTCAAACGTAATGTTAATCGACACTAAGACTAAAAAAAGAACTAGAATCGGTTACACTATCGATGAAAAATCAAATAAAAAAATTAGAATTTCAAAAAAATCAAACGAAAAGATTGATTAGTTGGAAGGAGGGTAATATATGAACCGCCTAAAAGAAAAATATCTTAATGAAGTAGTTCCAAGCTTAAAAGAAAAACATGGTTATAAGTCAATCATGGAAGTTCCTAAATTAGAAAAAATTGTAATTAACATGGGTGTAGGAGATGCTACACAAAATTCTAAATTATTAGAAGCAGCTGTTAAAGATCTAGAAGTAATCGCAGGTCAAAAACCAGTTATTACTAAAGCTAGAAAATCAATCGCTGGATTTAAAGTAAGAGAAGGTCAAGCAATTGGATGTAAAGTTACATTACGTGGTGAAAACATGTATAACTTTATGGACAAATTAATCTCAATCGCTCTTCCTCGTGTACGTGATTTTAGAGGTGTATCTTCTAAAGCATTCGATGGTAGAGGAAACTATACAATGGGAATTAAAGAACAATTAATCTTCTCAGAAATCGATTATGATAACGTTGTAAAAGTACGTGGTATGGATATCGTGTTCGTTACAACTGCAAAATCTAATGAAGAAGCTTTTGACTTATTAAATGAACTTGGAATTCCTTTTAGAAAGTAATAGGAGGATATTATGGCAAAGAAAAGTATGATCGTTAAAGCTAATCGCAAACAAAAATTTAAAGTTCGTGAATATACTCGTTGCGAAAGATGTGGAAGACCTCATGCAGTAATGAGTAAGTTTGGAATTTGTCGTATTTGTTTTAGAGAATTAGCAAGTAAAGGACAAATACCAGGTGTTAAGAAATCAAGCTGGTAGGACTTAGGAAGGAGGATTTATTATGGCTGTAGTTACAGATACAATCGCAGACATGCTAACACGCATTCGTAATGCAAACAGTATGCGTTATACTGAAGTTAAAGTACCTGCTTCTAATCTAAAATTAGAATTAGCTAGAATTTTAAAAGAAGAAGGATTTATCAAAGATTATAAAGTATTAGAAGAAACTGCTCAAGGTATGATTCAAATTACTTTAAAATATGGAGAAAAGAAAGAAAGAGTTATCACTGGATTAAAACGTATATCTAAACCAGGATTAAGAGTTTATGCAAAAGCAAGTGAAGTTCCAAAAGTATTAAATGGATTAGGAATAGCTATTATTTCTACTTCAAACGGAATTATGACTGACAAAGAAGCAAGAAAACAAGGTTTAGGTGGAGAAGTTTTAGCTTATATTTGGTAAAAAACATTATATAAGGAGGTGCAAGTATGAGCCGTATTGGTAATAGAAAAATCGTAGTACCTGCTGGTGTTACAGTAACTAACGAAAACAATATCGTTACTGTTAAAGGACCAAAAGGAGAATTATCATTAGAACTAGTAAAAGGTATCGAAATCACTCAAGAAGAAAATACTTTAACAGTTACTCGTCCAAATGATGAAAAAGCTACTAAAGCAATGCATGGAACAACAAACGCTAACATCCAAAATATGATTAAAGGTGTTACAGACGGGTTCCAAAAAGGATTAGAAATTATTGGTGTAGGTTACCGTTTCAATGTAAAAGGTACTACATTAGTTGTAAACGCTGGATATTCTCATCCAGTAGAAATGACAGTTCCTACAGGATTAACTGTTGAACAAGTTTCAAATACAGAAATCACTGTTAAAGGAATTGATAAAGTTTTAGTTGGTAAATTTGCAGCTGACGTTAGAAGTGTAAGAGAACCTGAACCATACAAAGGAAAAGGTATTCGTTACAAAGATGAATACGTTCGTCGTAAGGAAGGAAAGAAAGCTGCTTAATAAATAAGTAGAAGGGAGAAGTTACTTATGATTAATAAAGTATCTCGTAATCAAATGCGTGTAATGAGACATGCAAGAGTTCGTTCAAAAATTTCTGGAACTCCTGAATTACCAAGATTATGCGTATTTAGATCAAATAAAAACATTAGTTGTCAAATAATTGATGATGTAAATGGTGTTACTTTAGCAAGTGCTTCATCATTAACTTTAAAATTAGCTAATGGTGGAAATATCGAAGCTGCAACTGCTGTAGGAAAAGCTATCGCAGAAGCTGCTAAGAAAGCAAAAATTACTAAAGTAGTATTCGATAGAGGTGGATACCTTTATCATGGACGTGTAGAAGCTTTAGCTAACGCTGCACGTGAAAATGGATTAGAATTCTAATAGGAGGGTATTTATGCAAAATAGAAATATTGACCCTAAACAAAAACAATTTGAAGAACAAGTAATTGAAGTTAAATCTGTTGTTAAAGTTAACAAAGGTGGACGTCAAAGAAGATTCTCAGCTTGTGTAGTTGTTGGGGATAGAAAAGGTCAAGTTGGATTAGGTATTGGAAAAGCAAACGAAGTACCTGATGCAATCAAAAAAGCAATTCAAGCTGCTAACAAAAATATCGTTAAAATACCTTTAGTTGATGGAAGAACAATTCAACACGAAGTAACTGGAATTAACGGTGCAGCTAAGGTATTCTTAAAACCTGCTGTAGCTGGTAAAGGAGTTATCGCTGGTGGAGCTGTTCGTGCTGTATTAGAACTTGCTGGAGTTAAAGACATTTTATCAAAATCACTTGGATCACGTACTAAATTAAACATGGCTACTGCTACAATCAATGCTTTAAAATCTGTTAAATCTGTTGAAGAAGTTGCAAAACTTAGAGGTAAAAAAGTAGAGGAGATTTTAGGATAATGAAATTACATGAATTAGTAGCAAACGAAGGAGCTAAACACTCTAGAAAAAGAGTTGGTCGTGGTTCTGGTAGTGGTTTAGGAAAAACAAGTGGAAAAGGACAAAAAGGTCAAAAAGCTCGTAGCGGAAGCGGAAAAGGTGCAACGTTCGAAGGTGGACAATTACCACTATATAGACGTTTACCAAAACGTGGATTCTCAAATGCAGAATTCAAAACTGTTTATGCAGTAATTAACTTAAGTGATTTAAATAGATTTGAAGATGGTACAGTAGTTACACCTGCTTTATTAAAAGAAGTAGGATTAGTTAAAAAGGGATTAGATGGAATCAAAGTGTTAGGAGAAGGAAACTTAGAAAAGAAATTAACTATTCAAGCTAACAAATTCTCAACTAGCGCAATTGAAAAAATAGAAAAGAGCGGAAGTAAAGCTGAGGTGATCTAATATGTTTCAAACTATGAAACAATTATTTGCACCAACAAACAAAGATTTAAGAAAAAGAATTTTATTTACGCTTGGTGCATTAATGATCTTCGTAATAGGAACATCAATTAGAGTTCCTGGAACAGATGAAATTACTAGTAATCTAGGATTTCTAGAATTAATGAATGCAATGGGTGGAGGCGGACTTAAAAACTTCTCAATCTTCGCATTAGGAGTTATGCCATACATCACAGCATCAATCATTATGCAATTATTACAATTAGATATAGTTCCTTATTTTAGTGAACTAGCTAAAGAAGGACCAGTAGGAAGACAAAAGATAAACCAAATAACTCGTTATATGGGAATTATCTTTGCCTTCATCGAAGGATTTGCCTTCTCATTCGTGTTCTTTAATGCACAAACTGCATTAGATCACTTATATATCGCAACTATCCTAACAGCTGGTACTGCTTTCACATTATGGTTAGGAGATCAAATCACTAAAAAAGGTATCGGTAGTGGTATGAGTTTAATTATCATGGCTGGTATTATTAAAGAACTTCCAACTATGTTCGTGTTTGCATTCCAAGGTTTAATTTTAAACTCAGGTTTAGACTTATGGTTAGGAATACTATTATTTGTACTATTTGTAATTGTATATTTCTTAATTATTATTGGTGTTATTTGGGTACAAGAAGCAGATCGTAAGATCCCAATTCAATACGCAAATAAATCAACAAGTGCATATGGATCTCAACAATCATATATGCCAATCAAAATCAATTCAGCTGGTGTTGTTCCAGTAATATTTGCATCAAGTTTCTTGATGATCCCAACAACAATAGCCCAATTTAGTGGGAATAAAGGATTTATGGATTTCTGTAATAGTTATTTAAGCTATTCTACTCCAATCGGATTTATAATCTATGTAGTTCTTATATTCTTCTTTGGATATTTCTATACATTTATCCAAATCAAACCAGAAGAACTTGCTAAGAACTTACAACAAAATGGAGGATTCATTCCAGCTGTAAGACCTGGAAAAGAAACAGAAAGCTATGTATCAAAAGTATTATCAAGATTAACTGTTGTAGGTTCAATCTTCTTAATAATCATTGCAGGACTTCCAATTATATTTACTGCAGTAATGAATATGATAGGTATTAGCTTATCTCAACAAGTAACAATTGGAGGAACTGGATTGTTAATCGTAGTTGGTGTTGCTCTTGAAACATATAAACAACTAGAAGGAAGTTTAGTAACAAGAAGTTATCAAAAGAGCTATAGGAGAAAATAATGAATATTATTTTATTAGCGCCACCTGCAGCAGGTAAGGGAACCCAAGCAGAAGTATTAAAAAATATTTATAATCTAAATCATATTTCAACAGGTGATTTACTACGAAGTGCATCACGTGAAGAAAATGAATTTGGAAGAAATTTAAAAGAGATGATGGAAAGTGGGAATCTAGTTAGTGATGATATCGTATTAGAAGTATTAAATAGATACTTAGATAATACTGATAATCAAAACTTATTACTAGATGGCTTTCCAAGAAACATCTATCAAGCAGAAAAATTAGATGAAATATTAAAAGAAAGAAATAGCCAAGTTGATTATGTATTTCTACTTAATGTTCCAAAAGATATTCTGCTTTATAGGATAACAGGTAGAAGACTATGTAAAAGTTGCGGAAAAGTCTACAATGTTAATATAGATCCGTTAAAACCAAAGACTGAATCAATTTGTGATGAATGTGGTGGAGAATTATATGCTAGAAGCGATGATAATGAAGAAACCTTCTATAATCGTTATAACGCATATGAAAAAGAGACTTATCCTCTAATTAACTACTATAAACAAAAATGTATCCTTTATGAAGTTGATAGTAGCATTAGTAAGGAAGAGACTTATAGACAAATTGAAGAAATCTTAGGAAAGAGATGATCAAATGATTACTTTAAAAAGTAAAAGAGAAATAGAACTATTGAAAAAAGCTGGTAACATTGTTTACCAAACTCATCAATATTTGAAGCCCTATATAAAAGAAGGAATAACTACTAAAGAGTTAGATAAATTAGCAGAAGACTTCATAAGAAGCCAAGATGCAATCCCTTCTTTTAAAGGCTATCAAGGTTTTCCAGGGACAATCTGTGCTAGTATCAATGATGAAGTAGTACATGGAATACCAGGAAACAGAAAACTAAAAAATGGCGACATCATATCAATAGATATTGGAGCTTGCTATAAAGGATATCATGGTGACTCAGCTTGGTCATATCCAGTAGGAGAAGTTAGTGAGGAAAAGAAGTATCTTCTAGAACACACTGAAAAATCTTTATTTATTGGATTAAATGAAATAAAACCAGGTGCTAGAGTTGGTGATATCGGTGCAGCTATCGAAGAATATGCTAATAGTCATAACCTAGGAGTAGTAGTTGAGTTAGTTGGACATGGTGTAGGAACTAGCGTTCATGAAGAACCTGAGGTTCCAAATTATGGAAAACGTGGAACTGGACCACTACTAAAAGAAGGAATGGTGATAGCAGTTGAGCCTATGTTAAACTTAGGTACTCCAGATATCTATATATTAGATGATGATTGGACAATCAAGACTGATGATGGTCTCTCATCTGCCCACTTTGAACATACTGTCGCTGTAACCAAAGATGGTTACGAAATATTAACGGGAGAGTGAAAAAATGGCTAAAAAAGATGATATCATTGAAGTTGAAGGTAAAGTCTTAGAAATCATTCCAGGTGGAAAATTCAAAGTAGAACTTGAGAATGGTCACATTGTAGAAGCCCATGTTTCTGGTAAAATCCGAATGAATTACATTCGCATTCTACCAGGTGATACCGTAACTATTGAGTTATCACCATATGACTTAAAACATGGGAGAATAACCTATAGAAAGTAGGAGGGAATAAAAATGAAAGTAAAACCATCAGTAAAGAAAATGTGTGCAAAATGCAGAATAATCAGAAGAAAAGGTAAAGTTATGGTTATTTGTGAAAATCCAAAGCACAAACAAAAACAAGGATAAAATATAGGAGGTGTATTTATGGCACGTATTAAAGGTATCGATTTACCAAACGATAAGCATGTATCAATCGCATTAACAGCTATCTATGGTATTGGTAGAAACTTAGCTTTAACTATTTGTAATGATGCTAAAGTTGAACCAACAAAAAAAGCAAAAGATTTAGATCAAGATGAACAAACAAGACTTCGTGATGAAGTAAACAAATATTTAACTGAAGGTGATCTTCGTCGTGAAGTTAATATGAACATTAAAACAAAAATGGAAATCAACTCATACGAAGGAACTCGTCATAAAAAAGGATTACCAGTAAGAGGACAAAGAACAAATAGAAATGCACGTACTCGTAAAGGTAAACCAAAAACAATCGCTAATAAAAAGAAATAATAAATTAAAATAAAGGAGGAGAGACTATGGCCTACAAGACAAGAAAAAGAAAAGTCAAAAAGAATGTACCTGAAGGAATGGCACATATTCATTCAACATTTAATAACACTATCGTAACGATTAGTGATAAAGAAGGAAATGCAATCAGTTGGGCATCAAGCGGAGCAATCGGATTTAAAGGAAGTAAAAAATCTACTCCATTTGCAGCTGGTATGGCAGCAGAAGCAGCAGGAAAAGCAGCTTATGATATGGGAATGCGTAAAGTTGAAGTAGAAGTTAAAGGTATGGGACCAGGACGTGAAACAGCAATTCGTTCATTACAAACAGCTGGATTAGAAGTAACAGCTATTTCAGATGTAACTCCAATTCCACACAATGGATGTCGTCCACCAAAACGCCCTCGTGGGTAATTAATAAAAGGAGGTAGTTTCATGTTACAATTTGAAAAACCAATTTATAAAATAGTAGAAAATGTAGAAAGTAATTTCTATGGAAAATTTGAACTTGAACCATTAGAAAGAGGATTCGGAACAACATTAGGAAATGCACTAAGAAGAGTTATGCTATCTAGTTTACCTGGAAGCGCTATTACTAGTGTTAAAATCGATGGAGTTTCTCATGAATTCCAAACAATCGATGGTGTAAGAGAAGACGTAGCATTAATCGTATTAAACTTAAAAGGAGTAGTAATTAAAAACCACTCTAACGAAGAAAAAATCATTCGTTTAAACGCTACAAAAGAAGGTGTCATTACTGCAGGAGATTTCGAATGTGATAGTGATATCGAAATTTTAAACCCAGATAAAGAAATCGCTACTTTATCTAAGGGTGGAAAACTAGTTATGGAAATGACAGTAGGAAATGGTAGAGGATATGTAAAAAGCGATGAAAATAAGAAATTATTATCTGACAAAAAAGTTGGAACAATCGCAATCGATTCTCTATACTCACCTATTGAAAGAGTAGCTTACGATGTTGAACCAGCTCGTGTTGGTCAAAACGAAAGCTATGATAAATTAGTATTAAGCGTATGGACTAATGGTTCAATTAGACCTGAAGAAGCAGTAGCTTTAGCTTCACGTATCTTAATTGAACATTTCGAAATCTTAACTGATTTAAGTAGTATCGCTGATATGAGTGGAATCATGATTGAAAAAACAGAAGATCCAAAAGTAAAAGCATTAGAAACTACTATTGAAGATTTAGATTTCTCAGTACGTGCTTACAATTGTTTAAAACGTGCTGGAATTCATACATTACAAGACCTTGTTAACAAATCAGAATCAGATATGATGAAGATTCGTAACTTAGGTAAAAAATCATTAAAAGAAGTATTAGACAAAGTAAGAGATATGGGACTATTACTTCGTGATGAAGATTAATAAGTAAGGAGGATCTAACATGGCTTATAGAAAATTAGGTCGTGATAACAAACATAGAAGAAGCATGCTTGCTAACCAAACCAAAGACGTTATCATGAACGAAAGAATCACTACAACTGAAACAAGAGCTAAAGAAGTTCGTAAATTCGTTGATAAGATGATTACTTATGGAAAAAATGGAAGCTTAGTATCAAGAAGAAAAGCATTAGCTTTCTTACAAAACGATACAGAAGCTGTTAAAAAAGTATTTGATGAACTAGCTCCACGTTATAAAGATCGTAATGGTGGATACACTAGAATTTTAAAACTATCTGAAAGAAGAGGAGACGACGCTTTAGAAGTAATTCTAGAACTAGTTAAATAATTAAAAAGGACTACTAAATAGTAGTTCTTTTTTGTATAATTAAACTAGGTGATGATATATGTATAAGTTAATCGCTATGGATTTTGATGGCACATTACTAACTACTGATAAAAGAATAACGGAAAAGACCAAAAACACAATTCTAAAATATAAAAGTAAAGGTTACATAATATTAGGTGTAACAGCTAGAAACTTAGGTAGTGTTAAAAGTGTTACGAATATTAATATGTTTGACTATCTAATACTTAATAATGGTAGTTACATATATGATATAAAGAATAATATAGGAACATATGAAGGATATATCAGTAAAGAAGACTACTATAGTATTACAGAAAAAGTAAAAGATATAAGTAAAAGAGTAGATTATTGTTCGGCAAGCTGTTATTACTATAAAGATCCAACTATAAAGAATCACCCCTTTATCAAAAATATAAATTCACTAGAAGAAATAAAAGAAGAAATTGTAAGAATGAACATACACGTATCAAACGATAAAATAAATTATTGTCTTGATTTAATAAATAATAATTATCAAAACTTAGATTGTTTCATTATGAGAGATTCAGATAATGAATTAAAATGGTTAGTTATAAATCCTAAAGATATTAATAAAGGAACTACGCTAGAAAAATTAGGTGATACCTTAAATGTTAAACCAGAAGAAATGATATTTTTCGGTGATGGTCCTAATGACATCGAAGTTATGAAACTAGTAGGCTGTAGCGTAGCAATGGGTAACGCAATAGAACAGATAAAAGATATCGCAAAATACATAACACTATCTAATAATAACGATGGAATTGCGGTATTTTTAGAGGAAAATCTAAAAGATACAGACAAATAGTGTAAGAGAATAGCTAAAACTATTCTTTTTTCATAAAATAAATCACCTTTTCTATGTAAAAAGTGCTTTTAAAACACATAAATGAATGATATAATTACGTTAGGGTGGTAGTATGAAAGCTTTAGTAACAGGTGCATCATCTGGAATTGGATTAGAAATGGCTAAATATTTAGATAGCCTAGGTTATGAAGTAATATTAGTAGCGCGTGAAAAAGAAAAGTTAGAAAGTGTGGCTAAGACACTTGTTCATAAACCTAAAATTATCGTTATGGATTTATCTCAAGTGGAAGATATTAAATCGCTATACGTATTAGTTAAAAATGATGACGTGGACATTCTAGTAAATAATGCTGGATTTGGTTTGTGTGGTAATTTTTCAGAAACAGATCTTTCGAAAGAATTAAGCATGATTGATTTAAACATCAAATCAGTTCATATTTTAACTAAACTATTCCTAAAAGACATGAAAAGAAAAAATAAAGGGTATATTATGAATGTAGCTTCATCGGCAGCATTCCAATCAGGTCCTTTAATGGCAACTTATTATAGTACCAAATCATATGTTTATAGATTAACTGAAGCCATTTGGTATGAATTAAAAAAAGAAAAATCAAATGTAAAAGTATCATGCTTATGCCCAGGACCTGTTGATACTAACTTTAATAAAGTAGCAGGTGTTAGCTTCTCTGTAAAACCACTAACAGCTGAGTATGTAGCTAAATATGCAGTAGATAAAATGATAAATGGTAAATTATTAATAATACCAGGATTTAAAATGAAATGTGCTAAATTCTTTGGTAGGTTTTTACCTGATAAGGCATTAATGAAAATAACATATAATATACAAAAAAATAAATTAAAATAAAATACTAGAAATAGTATTTTTTTAATTGAACTATAACCCACAATCGAGTATAATAATAAGACATGTGAGGTGGTAAAATGGCTAACATATTAGAAATAAAAAACTTAAATTATAACTATGGCAGAACTACCATCTTTAAAAACTTTAATCTATCAGTAAAAGAAGGATCATATATAAGTATAGCTGGAAATAATACTAGTGGAAAAACAACTCTAATAAAATTAATAAGTGGCATATTACCAAGTAAAAATACTATAACTATTGGTTATTCATTTGTAGATATGAACCATATTCATCATCATTCTAAAAATGTAGGTGTAGTATTAGGAAATGATTTAAATAGTTTCTTATTTGAAGATGTATATAAAGAAATGGCATTTCCACTTGAAAACTTGAATATCGAAGTAAAAGAAATAGAAAAAAGAATATTAGAACTAGCTAACCTTTTTAAAATAAATAAACTATTAGATAAAAAAACAAACGATTTAACTAACTCAGAAAAACAGTCATTATTAATCGTAATCGCACTTCTACATAAACCTAGAATATTATTATTAGATAATGCTTTTTCAATGATGAGTAGAAACACAAAACAAGAAATTAAAAGTGCTCTTAAAAAGTACCAAGAGAGAAATAAATTAACTATCATTCAGGCAACAACTAACTTAGAAGAAACATTAGACACTGATTATCTATATATAATGAATGATGGTGATATTATCTTAGAAGGAGAACCACTAACAGTACTAAAAGAAGATACACTAATAAATAGATTAGGTTTATCACTACCATTTATGGTTGATTTATCATTAAAACTAGAATTCTATGAATTATTAGATAAAGTAGAAGTTGATATAGACAGGATGGTGAATACATTATGGAAATAATTTTTAAAAATGTTAGCTATCGTTATAAAAATAAAAAATTATTAGATCATATCAACTTAAAAATAGAAAATAATCATATTACTGGTATCACAGGTGAATATAAAAGTTTACTATGTGAAATGATAGATGGTATAAAAAAACATTCATCAGGTACTATTACTTTAGATAAAACTGAATCTAATAAAGAAAACTTAAAATGGATACGTAAAGAAGTAAGCATGATTCATCAAAACTATCAAGACCAATTTTTTACAGATAATGTTAAAGAAGAATTTTTATTTTTAATGTCACGCTTAGACTATAAACCACGTGATAAGAATAAAAAAATGGAACAGGCATTAATCTTAGTTGGATTAGATAATAATTATTTAAAAAAGAATATTTCATCTCTATCAACAGGAGAAAAGAAACTACTTCAAGTAGCTATTTGCCTTATCCACAATCCTAATGTTATTATTTTTGATGAACCGTTCGTAGAACTTGATTTATTAAATAGAAGAAAACTAACTAAACTAATCAAAATGTTAAAAGATAAATACCAAAAAACAGTAATTATCTCAAGTAATGATTCTGATATGTTATATGAATTAACAGATGATATGATTATCCTAAAAAAAGATAATGTTTTAATAAATGATCAAACTACTAAAGTGTACCAAAACATCAAACTATTAGAAGAGAATGATATAGAAATACCACGTCTAGTAATATTTACTAAATTAGCTAAAGCTAAAAAAGTAAAACTATCTTATCACCGTGATATACGTGATTTAATAAAGGATGTGTATAAACATGTTTAATGAGAATTCTATTATTAAAGATGTTAATATCATCAACAAAGCTGTATCATATTTAATAATAATAATTAGCTTATTTATATGTAGTGAACCAATATTTATGTTATTCATAAACTTGTTTCTACTACTTATCACTAAACAGTACCAAAATCTGTTTAAAACTAGTTTAATTAATATTGCTATCATTATAATATCTATCTTTTTTACACAGTTTTTGTGGATAACTAAATTATTAACACTAG
Organism: Candidatus Scybalousia sp.; assembly: GCA_045595895.1. GTDB lineage: Bacteria > Bacillota_I > Bacilli_A > RF39 > UBA660 > Alloscybalousia. Next base: position 43,821 of record JAZOBJ010000020.1, read on the forward strand.
TTATATACACAGTGTTGTTAAAAAAAGTTACTAAATCAACAGAATTAAGATATATTTTAGAAAGTACTCTATACCGTTTCCAAAGTAAAAAGATTACATATCGTATTCTATACGTAATATACTTTGCTAGACACTATAAAAACAATATAAAGAAATTACTAATATTAAAAGATGATTATAGTATGAAAGTAGATTTTAATTTTATAAAATTCATTATTAAAAAATCATATCAAAAAACTAAAATAGAATTAAAAGATTTAATGGAAATAAATAAATTAAGATTTTATAATTATTCAAAAGAAAGAACATACATTGAAAAACCAACATGGGAATCATGGGATACTAACTATATAGTTAGCCATATTATCATTTTATTAATAACACTATTTTATGGGAGGTAGTTATGCGTTATAGAATAGATTTTTCATATGACGGAACTAATTTTAATGGGTATCAACTTCAACCTAATCTTAGAACTGTTCAAAATGAATTAGAAAAAGCAGTAAGCTATTTAAATAGACAAACCTATACTAGTGTTCAATCATCAGGTAGAACTGATAGAGGTGTTCATGCCCTTAATCAAGTTGCACATTTTGATTTAGAAATAGATACAACCCTAGATAAGATTAAGAGAGGATTAAACTCTAATTTACCAGAAGATATACATGTAATTAAGGTAAGCAAGATATCAGATGATTTTCATGCAAGATTTTCTGCTAAGAAAAAAGAATATGTTTATAAAATAAATGTTGGTGAATATAATCCTATGGAAAGAAACTATGTTTACCAATATAATCGACCACTTGATATTAATAAAATGAAGGAAGCTATTAAATACTTTGAGGGTACTCATGATTTTACTTCGTTTGTATCAAGCGAAGATGAAAGAGAAAACAAAGTAAGAACTATTATAAAAACTGACATTAAAGAAAAGAAAGATATAATTGAAATTAGTTTTCAAGCTGATGGTTTTATGAAGTACCAAGTTAGAAATATGGTAGGATTACTAATAGCTATCGGAAATAATAAAAAAGACGTATCAGATGTTGAAAAGATAATAGAAGCAAAAGATCGTACTAAATCAGTAAAAACAGCAGCCGCTGAAGGACTATATTTAAAAAAGGTGTGGTATTAATGACAGAAACAAAAGAAAGACAACAACTACTAGCTAGTAAAATTCTTGAAGTATGTTGTGATGCTAAAATTAGTAAACACATTAGTTTAATGGAATACACTTTAGAAACTATTAAATACATAAAAATGAATTATGACATAGAAGAGAAAGATTTAGTAATATTTAAAAAACTAATAGAAAAATCACTTTCATATGGAGTTGAAGAAAAGATATCAATGAGCAATCATTATAAAAAACTCTATAGATTAACCAAAGAAGTAAAATACGAACTTAAAACTATTCCAGTACTTACTGAGAAAGAACCAGTAGCTGATTTAAATTCATGGATTAAATTGCTTAGAATATATAAAATAAGTGATCGTTATAATGACTTGGAAAATGAAATATATGAGACTAGCTATGAATTATACCAAGCTATGAGAAAAATAATTCTAAAAAAATCATCTTCTAAAACTAAACAAAATTATGTGATTATGATAGTTGATAAGCTAGAAAAAGAATCAAAAAGGCTACCGAAAAATATTAAAATTCATGAATATGATTACGAATTATCACAGTTAATTAAACTGGTAAAAAACAGTGAAGAGTATAGCCGTAACGGAGTATCATCACATGAATTACAATATAGTTTAGAACGTCATTCTAAAATAGTTGATGTGAAAACACTAGTTAAGCAATAAAAAAACAGTTTTAAACCTTATTTTTTAAAGATTTTGATTGACTTTTTACAAATAATTTAATATAATTTTAACTGGTACATTTTATATATTCCAAATTCTTATATGTCCTGGGAAAACATATAAAGAAGGGAAAGAAATTAAAAGGAGAATATATATGACAAGTTTTATGCAAACAAAAGAAACAGTTGATCGTAAATGGTATGTTATTGATGCTAAAGATCAACCATTAGGAAAAGTAGCTGCAAAAGCTGCACACATGTTAAGAGGTAAACATAAACCTACTTACACACCACATATTGACTGTGGAGATTACATAATCATTATTAATGCAAAAGAAGTTAAATTAACTGGAAACAAATTAGATAACAAAATGTATTATAATCACTCTATGTATCCAGGTGGATTAAGAGAAAGAACTGCAAGAGTAATGAAAGAACAATATCCAATCGAAATGATGGAAAGAGCTGTAAAAGGAATGCTTCCACATAATCGTTTAGGAAGACAAATGTATAAGAAATTATTCGTATACGAAGGAGAAACTCATAACCAACAAGCTCAAAAGCCTGTTGTTATCGAGTTATAATAGGAGGGTAATATGGCAAAAGATAAAGTTTATACTGGAACAGGTAGAAGAAAAACTAGTGTTGCTAGAGTTAAATTAATTCCTGGTAAAGGTAAAGTAACAATCAATGGTAGAGATGTACATGAATATTTACCATATGAAACTCTTATTATGGATTTAATGCAACCATTAGTATTAACTAACACACATGAAATGTTTGATGTTGTAGTTAATGTATCTGGTGGAGGATTCTCTGGACAAACTGGAGCAATTCGTTTAGGTATTACAAGAGCATTATTAAGTTATGATTCAACAACTGCTAAAGATTCTGAAAACAGTTTCAGAAAACCTTTAAAAATAGCTGGATTCATCACTCGTGATTCTCGTAAGAAAGAACGTAAGAAACCAGGTTTAAAGAAAGCACGTCGTGCACCACAATTCTCAAAACGTTAA
>JAZOBJ010000021.1:0-14988 GCA_045595895.1 Candidatus Scybalousia sp.
ATTTGTTCAGCTATATGTCTTTGGTGTAATGCACAAGCTCCTGTAACTCTTCTTGGTAAAATTTTACCTTTATCATTTGTATATCTTTTTAAAGTTTCTACATCTTTATAGTTGATATCTTTTCCAGTACACATGTAACAAACTTTTTTCTTTTTCTTGAAAAATTCTGCCATTTTATTTTCCTCCTTCTTTAGAATGGTAATTCATCATCACTTATCTCAATAGAAGAACCGAAATCTGCAAATGGATCATTTGATACATCAGTTGTTGGTTGACTAGGTGTTTGAGCAAAATCATAAGGAGTAGCATTATCATTAAATGCTGGTTGGCTATAATTACTATTATCTCCATTTCCTGTATTTGATCCTCTTGTACCTAAAAATTGAACATTGTCAGCTACAACTTCTGTAACATATCTTTTTTGTCCATCTTGACCATCATAACTTCTTGTTTGAATACGACCATCGATTGCTACTTGACTACCTTTAGTTAGATAGTTTTTAACATTTTCAGCTTGTTTTCTCCAAACAACGATATTGATGAAGTCTGCTTCTCTTTCTCCACTTTGATTAGTGAAATTTCTATCAACAGCGATACTAAAAGATGCTGTTGCGATATTACTACTAGTATATCTTAATTCTGGGTCTCTTGTTAATCTTCCGATTAAAAATACTTTATTCATATTATTACCTCTCTTAGTCTTCGATTCTTACTATTAAGTGACGAAGAATGTTTTCATTGATTAATGATAAACGTTCAAATTCCTTAGTTGCTTTTAATTCTTCACTTTCAATAGTAAATAAGAAATAATAACCAGTCTTATACTTATTGATTTCATAAGCTAAGTCACGTTGTCCCATCTCTTTAACTTCTAAAACTTTAGCGTTATTAGATTCTAATACTGATTTCATATCGTCTGCTACCTTTTTGATAGAAGCTTCTTCTAAATCAGGTTTTACGATGAACATGATTTCATATTTTCTCATTTTCTACACCTCCTCTTGGTCTTTTGGCTATCTCTAGCAAGGAGTATATAAATACTCGCTAGTAATATAACAAAAAAAAGCATTATTGTAAATGCTTTTTGGTTATTTTTATTGATTTTTATTGGTTATAGACAATTAATTGATGCTGACACCTTGTACATGCTACATAATATAGATATTTTTCTTCTTTTGTATATTTATTATCTTTATCTGTATAAATTATTACCGAATCAAATTCAAGTCCTTTAGCAGTATATGAAGGAACTACTATTAGGTTTCTATTAAACTTTTCAGTATTTGATTCAAGAAGACTTAAATCTTTATTATCATCTTTTAATAATTCATGAATTTTAATTGCTTCTTCATCGGTTTTAGTAATAATTGCTATTGATTTATATTCCTTTTTTAAATTATTTATATCTGTTTGTAAGTTTTCCTTTATATTTGTTTCTTTTCTTATTAATACTGGAAGATTATTTTCTTTACGAATAGCTGTTACATAACTCAATCCTAGTATTTTATTAGTATATTCTATTATTTCTTTACTCGAACGATAGGTTTTAGTTAGTTCTAGATACTTTGTATCATCTTTAAATATTTTTTTTAATTCTCTTAGTGATTCATATTTATAATAAGGATTTATGGTTTGATTAACATCTCCTAAGATTGTAAATCCAGCATTAGGAAAGATATTTTTTATCACTTGGTATTGGAGTTTATTATAATCTTGTGCTTCATCTATTACGATTTCTTTTATCATGCCACGATAACTAAATCCTTCTAGAAGTCCTTTCATATATATAAATAAGCAAGCATCTTCATAACTAATATCTCTTTTATTTACACATGAATTTATTTCTTGATCAGTTAATGTTTTCTGGTAACTATTTTCAAAATATTTACTTGTATAGAAGTTTTTATATATTGTTTTAAAATCTCTTTGTTTGTTAAGAAGTTTATATAATTCTGATACTAGTTTTTTATGGTTTGTTTTTTTACCACCATAGTATGTATCACATATTTTAGTAGCTATTACTGGGATAATATCAAAGAATTTCATATGATTATACCTTTCATGCAAAAAGTAATTTAATTCATCTTTGGTATACGTGAAATCTCTTGTATCTAAATCTCCTATAAAATATGCTGTATTTTTATAATTATCCACATAATTTTTTAAGTCTATTGCTACTTGGTCACTTTGTTTATACTTTATTAATTTCTTATTAATGGTTTTATCTTTGTAATATCTTTCAATAAACTTAGTAAATTCTTCAACATGTCTAAACTCTTTAATATTACTTTCCATAAATTGATTGAAAGTAGTTTGAAGTGTATTATCTTCACCAAGTTCTGGTAAAACGTTTGAAATGTATTCCGAGAATACTTTATTTGGAGAAAAAATCAAAACATTGTTTGAAGATAAGTTTTTAATTTTATATAGTAAGAATGCTATACGATGAAGGGCTACGCTGGTTTTACCACTTCCAGCTATTCCTTGGACAATAAGTGTACTATCCTCGGTGTTTCTTATTACTTTGTTTTGTTCTTGTTGGATAGTGTTTACAATGTTTTTCATTTTATCGTTTGAGTCTTCTGCTAAGACTTGTTGTAAAACATCATCTTCAATGTTGATGTTGGTATCAAATATTCCTTTTAATTTTGCATCTTCTATTTTATATTGTCTTTTTGTTTTAAGCTCACCTGTTATTATTCCATCTGGTGATAAGTATTCAGCTGGACCGGTTTCATAGTCATAGAATAGGCTACATATTGGGCTTCTCCAGTCATGTACATAGTAATCTAAATTATCTTCTACATGAGTAATTCCAATATAGATTTCTTCTTCACTTATATTATCTTTAAAGACTACTTTACCGAAGTATGGTTTACCTTGAATTTTAAATAATGTTTGGAAGTATTTGCTTTTTCTTTCCATTTTTATTACTTCAGCATCAGATTCAGCCATCATGAAGCGCATTTCAGTTGGATCCATATCTTGTTTAGAATCCCAGATTAGTTCTTTAAATTCTTGAATTTTTTCTTCTTTATCATAGAATTCTTGACCTAGTTCTGAAATCTTGTTTCTAATGATTTCTACTGTTTTTTCTAGATGGTTTTGTTCATAATTTCTTTCTTTTTGACTTAACTCCATATTCCCTCCTTTAAACGCCAAAAAAACGATTTTTTTCAATCGCCTTCCTTTGAAATTACTGGGTGTGTAGGTTTAATATAACATTTATTGTTTTAAATGTCTATTTATTTTTGAAAAAAGATGACTATTTCTAGTCATCTGCCTTTCCAATCAATCTTAATAAGTCTATAAATATGTTAATAAAGTCTAAATATAACTCAAATGCACCTATAACTGCTATGTTATCTTCTGATAAGTATCCATTTAATCTTTTTATTTTTTGGATATCATAAGCAATAAATCCTAGGAATACAATAATACTAATTGCTGATATTATAATATCAAATGTTGAGTTTCTTAAGAAAACATTAACAATAGTGCATAAGATTACTCCTATTAGCATCATAAATAGGTATGTTCCTAATTTGCTTAAATCCATTTTCGTAAAATGACCTATTATTGCGAATAATAAGAATAATATTGCAGTTATTGCAAATACTAAAAGAATTGATTCTAATTTATATACAATGAATAATGATGCGAATGTTAATCCACTTATGAATGTATATAATAGATAACTTATTTTAGCAGTAGTTGGTTTCATTTTGTGAATACGTACTGATAAAAAGATAGCCAATCCTAATTCAACTAAGACAAATATCCAGTAATATCCTTTAGTAAATATAACTGCCATTGCATCTGTGTTATTTGCAGTGTATGCACCTGTTAGAAATGTAACTAATAAGCCTACAAATAACCATAAATAAATTTTCGAATAAACTTTATTTTCCATATCTTACCTCCATTATTATTCTATTTAATCTTGCTTTGATTATACATTGAACCTAAAGTGACAGATATCTCCATCTTGCATTATATATTCTTTTCCTTCAAGTCTTGCTTTTCCTGCCTCTTTTACTTTGATTTCGCTACCACAACTAATTAAGTCTTCATAAGACATAACTTCAGCTCTTATAAAACCTCTTTCAAAGTCAGTATGAATAATTCCTGCACAAGCTGGTGCATTCATTCCCTTTTTAAAAGTCCATGCTCTTACTTCATCTGTACCCACAGTAAAGTATGTAGCTAATCCTAATAAATCATATGTCGCTTTAATAAGCTGGTCTAATCCACTCATTTCAATTCCTAGAGCTTCTAACATATCTTTGTGATCACTATCATCTAATTGGCTTAATTCCTCTTCAATCTTAGCACATACTTTAATAACTTTAGCACCTTCTCTAGATGCATATTCCTTAACCTTTTTAACATGGTCGTTATCTTCAGTTGATACTTCTTCTTCATTGATATTAGCCATGTAAATTATTGGTTTTAAAGTTAAGAAATTATATGATTTTATGGAAAGTAATTCTTCTTTAGTAAAATCTACTGTTCTTAATGATTCATTTTTTTCTAAAGCAACTTTAGCTTTTTGCAGAGCTTCTAATTCTAATAATTCATCTTTGTCTTTTGATACTCTAGCTTTCTTTTCAATCTTTTCAATACGATTACCAATACTTTCTAGGTCTGCTAATACTAGCTCTAGATTAATTATTTCAATATCTCTAATTGGATCTACTTCACCTTCAACGTGAATAATATCATTATTTTCAAAACATCTTACTACTTCTACTATTGCATCTGTTTCTCTAATGTGTGATAGGAATTTGTTTCCTAATCCTTCACCTTTTGATGCACCTTTTACTAAACCAGCAATATCAGTAAATTCAAATGCTGTTGGTATTAGTCTTTCTGGATGATACATTTCATTTAAAATATCCAATCTTTCATCTGGTACAGTAACTACCCCTACATTTGGTTCTATTGTTGCGAAAGGATAGTTTGCTGCTAAAATACTCTTTTTAGTTATTGCGTTAAATAATGTTGATTTCCCTACATTTGGAAGACCAACTATACCTGCTGTTAATCCCATTGTTATACCTCTTTTCTTATATAGAATTATATCATATATATTTAATATATTTTATTTATTTTTTTATAGTCTTTTCAAATACGATTTTTTTATCATCAAAATATTTAAATTCAAAATCTTGTTTTTCTATTAGTGATATAGATTCTAGATTATGTTTTAAAACCTCTACTTCTATTAAATCAAACGATTTTCTTTTTTTTGCTTCTTCTATTAGATATTCTAATAATTTAGTTCCATAACCTTGATTTCGATAATCCGGATTAATTATATATGCTAAGTTTATTTTGTCTGGTTGTTTAGATTGCTCTTTTTCTTCTATAGAATTATCAAATATCTTAACTCTACTATGATTTGTTGAAATACTATAATTAAATATTCCGTAACCTATGAAATCAGTATCTTTATATAATGCAAAAAAACTGCTAAAAAGTGGTAGAAATTCAGGCAATTCTTTTGACTGGAAACAGTAATGATTTTTATCCCAGCTATATGCTTTATTATATAATTCATAAAAATCTTTATCATCAGATATGATTGGCTTAAAATTCAACATAGAAACACTTCCTTTTTTTGCTGGGTTTTATTTTAACATATGTATTTATTAACAGCAAGAAAAAAAGACAACTATTGTTGTCTTATAATGTTGGGTAAACATTCATTCCTATTGGAAATCCTGTTAAATACCAAATGATAATTATCGCTATCCATACTAGGCTTATTATGAAACAGTATGGGGCAATTAGTTTTAATGCCATTCCTATTGTTACTGGTCTTTTTTTGTTTGAATTATATATATTCAAATATCCTATAAATATTACGAAATATGTAAGAAGTGGTGTAATACCTTTTGTCATTGAGTCAGTTGCTCTTAAAATAAATTGAGTAAATTCTGGGGAAATATTAGCCTGCATTAATTTTGGCACAACAATTGGTGCTAATATTACCCATTTAGCAGTTGGTGTTGTACTAAATAAATTAATTACTGCAAATACAATTATTACTAATAATATTAATGGCATACCAGTAAAATCTAAACTATTAATTAAATTAGCACCCCAGGCAGTTATTACTGTATCTATATTAGTTTTTCTAAATACAGCAATAAATTGTGTTGCAAAGAATACCATTGGAATTAATGATGTTACTTCTAACATGTATTTTCCTGAATCTACTAATAATTCCTTATCATTAGCTATTGTTTTAGCTCCAAAACCATATGCTAGTCCTGTTACAATAAAGAATAATGATACCATAAATGTAAAACTATCTTGGAAATATGAATTAGCTCCAAATGTTTGACCTAAATATGTTGTTTCTTCCATATTTAGTAATAACCCTGAGAAGGGAAGATTTGGAATTAGGGAATAAATAAAGAAAAATGCAAATATGATAGCTGTAATTGTTGCATATTTGATTCCTTTTTTTTCATAAATCTCTTCAGCTAATTTCTTTTGTTCTTCTTCCTCTATATTTTTGATTACTTCCATTTCAATAGTTTTAGATAATTCATTATTTTCTCTATATCTTCCAATTCTTGGAATTATTATTTTTTCAATTATTATTGTACCAACTATTGATAATATTATTGATGTTACTACTATTATTATTAAATTTGAAGTTAAAGCTACATGATATGCTGGATCTATTAACCTAGCAGCAGACTCTGTTGTTGAGATGAGATTAACTTCCATTGATCCAACAAACATCGTAACACCGTATCCAAATGCTACTCCACAGAAGGCTGCTATAATTCCAGCTAGTGGATTACGATTATTCTTTTTAAATATTAACGCTGCGATTGGAATTAAAATAACGTATCCAATATCATTGATCAAACTTGATAGAGTTGCAAGAAGTATTATTATAAATGTTATTTTTTTATTATCTATTTTGGTTAATACTCTTTTAATAAAAGTATCAATTAATCCTGTTGCTTGTGCTATTCCAAGCCCAATTAAAGCTACTAATAGGTTACTTAAAGTTGTAAAACTGATAAAGTTTCTTGAAGCATTACTAATTAAATATTTTATTCCATCAAAACTAAATAAGTTTTCAACAGTAACTAGCGTTGTTTGTAACTCTCCTGTTTGAGTATTTAAACTGGTATACGTAGCCTGTGTTTGTAATAAAGATAGTATTCCACTTAGTACCATAACAAGAAATGTTAATAAAATAAAGGTTGTAACAGGATGTAGATAAAATTTTTTCAATCTTAACTTTGATTTCTTTTTATCATTCATACTACATATCCTCACTATTTTCTACTTTTTTTAATTTTCTATTAAACTCTATTCTAGGAATCATTACTACTCTACCACAGTTACAACATTTAATTTTAATATCGACTCCTAGTCTTACTATTTCCCAAAGGTTAGCACCACATGGATGACCTTTTTTCATAATAACTTTATCATTTAATTTATATTCTTTATCCATAATACACCTCATTTTCTTGAGTGAAGCATTATATTAATTTTCTAATCCTATTATTTCTAGTATTCTATTTAAATCATTAGAATTAACAAATTGAATTTCTATTTTATTATTTTTTACTTTTACTCGTGTACCAAATTTTTCTGATAATTCTTCTTCTACTGCTTTATATTCATTATGTTTAGTTTCATGTCTTACTTGAGTATTTTTCTTTTCAAATGTATCATTATGTGCTAATTCTTCTACTTCACGAACACTCAATCCATCAACTATTATTTTATCCGCTAATTCTTTTACTTTTTCATTATTTTCAATTTTACTTAGTACTCTAGCATGACTCATAGATAGTTTTCCATCCATGATCATATCTTTTACTTCTTCAGGCAGTGTTAAAAGTCCTAACATATTAGTAATATGACTTCTGCTCTTACCTAATCTTTTAGCTAGTGCTTCTTGAGTTAGTGATAATTCATCTAATAATTTTTTATATGCTAACGCTTCCTCTAATGCGTTTAAATTTTCTCTTTGTAGATTTTCAAGTAGTGCAATTTCCATCATGTCTTGATCAGAAAAATCACGAATGATTGCTGGAATTGTTTCTTTACCAGCTATGATTGATGCTTTTACTCTACGTTCACCGGCTATGATTTCATATCCTTTAATACTTTTTTTTGCGATGATTGGTTGGAATACACCATGTTCTTTGATTGAATTAGCTAATTCTTGTAAAGCTGGTTCATCAAAGTTTTTTCTAGGTTGGTAGGGATTACTTCTTAGTTCTGATAACGGAAGTTCTACTATTTCTTCATTAGTTGATTCCTCTATGATTTTCTCTTCTATTTTTTCATAATCCATTGGTTCATTATTAAATAATTCTTCTAGGCCTCTACCTAGTGCTTTTCTTCTAGATGTTTCCATTTCTTTCAATCACTTCCTTTGCTAAATTTATATAAGCTTCTGTTGCCCTATGTTTTGGGTCGTAAGCTAATATTGGTTTTCCATGTGAAGGAGCTTCAGTTAATTTGATAAGTCTTGGTATTATTGTATTATAAACTCTTTCTTTAAAGAATCTTCTTATATCTTCTACTACTTCTAATCCTAGTAATGTTCTAGAATCTAACATTGTTAGTAATACACCTTCAATATCTAAATTTGGATTTAAACTTTTCTGAGCTAGCATAATTGTATTTAATAATTGGGTAATTCCTTCTAGTGCAAAGAATTCGCATTGTACTGGGATAATTACTGAATCTGATGCAGTTAATGCATTAGTAGTAATTAAACCTAAAGAAGGAGGGCAATCAATAATGATGTAGTTAAATAAATCTTTAATTGGGTCTAAGAATGTTTTTAATTGAGCATTTTTTGAAAAACCTTGAGTGTTTTTACTTTTTTCAATTAATTCCATATCAAGTCCTGCTAGATTTATTGTTGCTGGTAAAACATAAAGATTTTTATATTTAGTTTTAATTATTGCTTCTGTTATCTCACATTTACCAGTTAATACTTCATGAACACTGTTTGAAATATCACCTTTATTTATACCTACACCTGTTGTTGTATTACCTTGTGGATCTAAATCAATTAATAATACTTTTTTATCTAAATATGCTAGTGATGCAGAAAGATTTATACTTGTTGTTGTTTTTCCTACTCCACCTTTTTGATTAACTAATGAAATTACTTTTCCCATCTGCACTACCACCTTTTCTTATGTACTATTCTATTTTAACAAATTATATCTAATTATGAAATGTTTTTTCGAAAAAAAAAGTAGAACTTCTACTTTTATTTATCTTTTTCAATTTTAATTACAACTTGATATGTATTTTCGAAGTCCATTTCTTCTGCTTTTATATCAAATCCTTTAGTTTTTAATCTTTCTGTTGTATTTCTTATATCATCAAGTGCATCTTTTAATGTATATGTTGGTACATTCTTTAATAAATTATCTATTGGTTTTAGATCTGTAAGCGGTTCAACAACATTTGTTCCTTCTTTTGTTTCTGGTGCTTCATCTAGTAATTCAGGAACATCATCAACGCCAAAGAATGATGAACTATTAAAGAATTTATTGTTGGTTGGTTGTACTTCTATTCTTGGACCAACTTCTTCTACCACGATATTATTATCTTCAATTGGTGCTGGTAGAGGTGGTTCGCCTTTTAAAACTCTTATTTCATTATCTAATTCTCTAACAGTCATACGAGTTTCAATAACTTTATTTAACATATTAATTTGTTCTTCACTAGTTGAAAGGTTTAATAAACTTCTTGCATGACGTTCTGATATTTTATCATAAAGAAGAGCTTCTTGTACTTCATCAGGTAATGATAATAATCTCATTTTGTTAGCTATTGCAGCTTGAGATTTACCCATTGTACGACCTAATTCTTCTTGTGTTATTGAATCTAATTCTAATATTTTTTGGTATGTTCTTGCTTCTTCTATTGCTGTTAAATCTTTTCTTTGTAGATTTTCTAAAAGGGCAACTTTTGAAGCTTCTTTATCATCTAAATTACGAATAATTGCAGGAATTTTAGTCATACCAGCCATAGTAGATGCTTTATATCTTCTTTCACCAGCAATGATTTCATATTTATCCCCAATTTTTCTAACTATAATTGGTTGAATTATACCATGTTCTTTAATTGAAGCTGCTAATTCTTTTAAAGCTTCTTCATTAAATACTTCACGTGGTTGAAAACGATTTGGAATTATATCATCTAAATATAGTTCTACTACTTCTTTATCCATATATTACCCTCTTTTCATTCTTTTACTCTTTTATACTATATACATTATAACATAATTTTTCAAGTAGACAAGAAAAAAAGTCAAAATTTGTGGTTTTGAATATTGTTTGTGGTTTGACTATTTGGGGTTTTTGTATTATTATTAGGATATAAAATAGGAGGTGGAAATGAAGAAAGTAGTATTTGGATTTCTTCTTTCTATACTTTTAGTTTGTTGTGGTGTTTGTTGTTTTCTTTTTATTTCTACTCAAGATATGAAAACTAATTTATATAAGGTTCAGGGTGAAATTAAGTCCGTTAAAGAAAATATTAGTGAAATTGATACTAATAATAAAACTTTAACTGAGACTTATCAAAAATTACTTACTGAATCTAGTGATAAATTAGAAGAGAATCAAATATGGAAAGAAACAAAAGAAAAATTAGAACAAGCATTATCTCAATAGTTTTAATCGTTCTTATTTTATTACTTGTCGTTTTAGGATTAGATTTATATTCTAATTATAAAAATATTAGTAATGATTATAAGAAGTTAAAAGATGAGTTAGAAGTTTTAAATAAGAGTAGTGAAGAATTTAATGAACAGTACAAACAAATTAATGATAAAATTACAGAACTAAATAATTTAGATAGTTCTACTAGTAGTTTAAAAGAAGAAGTTTTTGAACTTGCAAAACAGTTAGAGACAAAAATAACTAATAAAGAAACAAAATATAAGATTGCTTATTTAACTTTTGATGATGGTCCTTATTATTTAACTCATAAATATTTGGACGTATTGAAGGAAAAGAAAGTTAAAGCTACATTTTTTACGATAGGTCTTGGTAAAACAACATGCTATGATAATCGTTCTAAGAATTGTCAAGAATTATATAAAAAAATAGTTGATGGTGGACATACTATAGCTAATCATACTTATTCACATTTAATATTTAATGGTTTATATAGTAGTACTGATACTTTTATTTCACAAGTTAAGAAACATGAGGAACTTATCAAAAATCAAACTGGTGTTACTACTAATATATTACGTTTCCCTGGTGGAAGTAATACAGCTGGTAGATTAAAGAATAGTATAATAGCTGAACTTCGTAATATGAATTATGGTTGGGTAGATTGGTCAGCGCAGGATGGTGATGGTGGTGAGCTTAGTAGTACCACTCAAGCTTGGAATACATTTAAAAATTCAATTAATCAAGATATTGAAGTTGTTTTATTCCATGATTATAGTAATATTACTTTAGCAATATTACCTAAAGCTATTGATTATTTAGAAGAAAACAATTATATTTTGTTGCCACTATTTTATGATAGTATAAAAATAAACAAGTGATATCCACTTGTTTATTTTTTATCCCATTGTATCAGTGTTACTTGCTACTACGTTTACTATGTTAACACCAGGTACTTTTTTAATTGTTTCAATTAAATTATCATTAAATTTATTCTTGAATTTTATATCATATATTAATTCAATGTTATCTTTATTTATGTATTTACCTTTACATAAATTACTTTTTAATTCTGTTTTTAAAATTCTATTTATTGTTTCTAAACTAAAGTCTACTCCTTTTACGATTAAGATGTATTTTTCTTCTTTAGTAGCTACTTTTTTAAATAAGAATAATATTAAACAGATGAATATACTTCCTACTAGTACTATTGTGTAGTTTTGTGTACCACATGCTAGTCCTGATACTACACACCAGAAGATAAATGCTGTATCTCTTGGATCTTTAACTGCAGTACGGAATCTTATAATTGAAAGTGCTCCGACCATACCTAGAGATACTGAAATATTACTTCCAATTACAACCATTACTATTGTGGTTACCATAGTTATCATTATTAATGACACATTGAATCTTGGGTTATACATGACTCCTGAGTATGTACTTTTATATGTGATATAAATTATCATTGATACTAAGAAAGCTATCAATAATACAACAAATACCGTTTCTATTGGCATTTTTACTTGCATTTGTGTAAGTGCATCTAATACTTTTTTCATTTTTAAATATTCCTTCCCATCATATATTTACTAACTGATTGATATCTTGAAATATATTTTTCTAGTACCTTAGATATGTAAGGTTCTAAAAATCTATCAAATTTAACTTCAAGAACTACATCTTTACCATCTACTAAATCAACATAGTTAATATTATCAGTAAAGAAATTTTCAAAGTCAGTACTTCTTTTAATATTATAATCAAATGTAATACGTGTTGTGGTTGTTGTGATATAAGCTAATCTATCATATTCAATAATTACTTTAGGTTTATATCCTTCTTTTAATATTAAATATATCTTTTCTGCTACTTCATTATCATAATTTAGTAAAAATTCATAATTTCCATTTATTATTTCATTAGCATCTGTTTTATTAATAACTAATGATTCTTTTAATTGGTGATAGTCATATTTAGCTTTTATCTCAAGTTTAACTTTATCACTAGTTGTATCATAGATTCTTAATCTTATCTTTTTTCTACATATTTCGCCGTTTAGTTTATCATAATAATCTTGATCATCATATGAATCTAAATATAAGCTACGAACTATATAACTATTTCCTCTATCTAGTGTTAATAATTCATCTAATTTTTGTCTTAAACTTAACATTTCTTCATATGGTATTACGAATTTATACTCATGGCGAAATGTCTTAAGTGTTTCCATTATTACCTCCTAGCTTATTAAAACCTTGAGTTTTATTTTCAAAACCAGGTGTTGGTGATGAAAAATACTGCCATTTATCATTTTTAATTCCATAACTTACATTATCTGGTAATGAAACAACATCAGCTTCTGCTATTATTTTACCATTATTAGATAATACTATTTTTTTATCTTGTTCTGATAGTTTAAAGTTCGTACAGATATAATTTTCTACACATTCACCATCAGATAAGTAGATAACTAAATAACTTTTCTTTTTAATAGTTACTTCTGGTAATCTAAATTTATTTAAGTTATTAATATCATCACTTATGAAAATGTTACCCAACTCTAAGTCATTATTACTATTATTATAAATTTCTACCCAATCATAATAAGCACCATTGGGTAGATAATGACTATTTTTATTGCTAGTCATATATTCATTTATTTCTAGTTTATACTTTTTTATTTCAATATTCTTTATGTTTTCATTTTTATTTTTTTCTTGTGGTGTTGGTAACATAGTTTTATATTTATTCTTATATGTTCCGTATGAAATATCATTACCCATTTTTGGATAAGTAACTTTACTTAAAATGTTTCCTACATTATCAGTTAAAACAACTGTTTCACCATCACTATTTAATTTAAAGTTAGTATGACATATTTTCTTTTCTAAATCGCATTTATTTTTTCCTGATACATAAACTAATAAGTATTCACCTTTTTTTATCGTAATATCAGGAAATAACCATTTATCAGGTTTAAATTCATTATCTGTAAGCATAAAACCTGATAAGTTTATATCTTGATCTAAATTATTATGTATTTCAATATAATCACTGTATTCTAAATCATTATCTTTTATTGTGTAGGTATTACTAGGCATTATTTCACTAATATATAGTTTATTATTTGACTCAAATAAGTTTATATTAGTTATTAGTAATATTAGTAAGATACCTATTATAAATAAGGCTATTATATACTTCTTCATAATTATAAGTCTCCAAAATATTTATTATATTCACTATCAGTTAGATTGAAATCTGTTTTGATAGTACTTAATACATAATTATATCTATTCTTTAATTTATTTTTAAAACGATTTAGATTATTATTCCAGCTTGTCATACTTGAGTACATTTGGTTCCATCTATTAATATGATATGGCATTTCACTCTTAATAGCAGTTGCTTGACTATCTATTATTTTATTCATTCTTTCTGGTTTGAAAGTATTTTTTAAGTGATACGCTAATGTTTTTAAATATAAGTCTTTAAATTCACTGTTTTTATATAGATTTCTTGAAATTATAAAGGTTGTATATTGGTAGGTTACAGCTGGGATTTTTTTATTTATTACTGTATATCCCATAGAAGTGTTTGTTTTCCATAATGTCCAATCTAGGTCATATAACATCCAACGCCATTTACCATCTTTACTTTTCCAATATCTAATATTACCTAAGTCAGTATTTCCATAATATGATTCTACTATTAGATAATTACATAGTTCTTGCATATCTATTTGAGTTTTTAAGTATTCATATACTTTCGAATCAGCTGCATTATGAGATTTTATATATTTAATTAATTCGTTGTAGTTAGTAGTTGTTCCTTCTGTAGCATCTTTATATTTAATTAAATCATAATCTCCTTTTTCTACATTAAATTTATTTTCTATATAATTACCATTTAGTTTTTCTCTTAAGTTATATAAACCATAGTATTCACCATTTATATAAACAACTGCTGGTTTATAATCTTGCATATCTATATCCATTTGACCTTTTAATGCATTAGTTAAAACGGTGTCTTGAATTCTAATTGAGTATGGATCTTCACCGGCATTTCTTAAAGTAAATGATGAATATGTATTTATTTCATTATCTTCAAAGAACGGATAAGTTATTGCTTTTTGACCATATTCTTTTCTTAAATATATGGCCATACTCTTTTGATCTCTTAATCTTGAATCCATACCAGTTAATTTAGTTCCACCAATGAAGCTAACACCTAAATTTCCTGATGATTCATAGTATTCAAAACTAATCTTTTTTTCCATATCACTTTGGAA
>JAZOBJ010000022.1:0-25010 GCA_045595895.1 Candidatus Scybalousia sp.
GGTTTTTGTCCTAATTCTTTTTCAACTAATTCTTGTACCATAGGGATACGAGTTGATCCACCTACTAGAATTACTTTATCAATGTCTTTTTTGTCTAATTTAGCATCTTTTAATGCTTTTCTAACTGGTTCTAATGTTGAATGTACTAAATCTTGAATTAAATCTTCAAATTTAGCGCGTGTAATATTCATATCAATATGAAGTGGCCCATCTTCTCCTTGAGAAATAAATGGAGCAGAAATTTGTGCTGATGTCATTCCTGATAAGTCTTTTTTAGCTTTTTCAGCTACTTCTTTTAATCTTTGCATAGCTAATTTATCTTTAGTTAAGTCAACACCGTTTTCTTTTTTGAATTCTGCTACGATATAATCCATTAAACAATTATCGAAGTCATCTCCACCTAGTTTATTGTTACCAGCTGTAGATTTAACTTCAAATATACCATCACCTAATTCAAGAATTGATACGTCGAATGTTCCTCCACCTAAGTCATAAACCAAGATAGTTTGATTTTTGTCTTGTTTATCTAAACCGAATGCTAATGCAGCCGCAGTTGGTTCATTGATAATTCTTTCTACTTCAAGTCCAGCAATTTTACCAGCGTTTTTAGTTGCTTGACGTTCAGCATCGTTAAAGTATGCAGGAACTGTAATAACAGCTTTTGTTACTTTTTCTCCTAAGTATTTTTCAGCATAATCTTTCATGTAAGATAGAATCATTGCAGAAACTTCTTCTGGTGTATATTTTTTACCATCCATTTCTACTTTTTCTTTTGATCCCATTAATCTTTTGATTGATGAAATTGTATCTTTGTTAGTTAATGCTTGACGTTTTGCAGCATCACCAACAATTCTTTCTCCTTTTTTTGTAGATACTACAGATGGTGTAGTTCTATTTCCCTCTGGATTTGGGATTACTGTTGCAGCTCCACCTTCTAAAACAGCAACACAACTATTAGTTGTACCTAAGTCAATACCTATAATTTTACTCATATTTAATCATTTCCTCTCTTATTTAATTATTCTTCTATTTGATTTACTTTAACAACAGCGTGTTTTAACACTCTGTCTTTATATTTATAACCCTTCATTAGTACTTCTAAAACCATTTCGTTTGGTTTTTCAGGGTCATTACCTACCATCATTGCTTCCATGTAGTCAGCATCAAATGGATAACCTAATGCTTCAATTTCAACAACACCATATTTTTTTAAGATGTCTTTGAATTGATTACTAACCATTTGGATTCCAGTTTGTATTTTTTTACTTTCTTCTGTTTCTGCTTTTATTGAAGCAGCGCGATCTAAGTTTTCAATCATACCTACAAGATCTAATAATAAATCTTGATTGGCATATTTTAACATATTAGCAGTTTCTTCTTCTTTTCTTTTGCGATAGTTGATATTATCTGCTTGTGTATACATTAATTTTGATTGAAGTTCTAAAATCATTTTTTTAGCATCTTCTAACTCTTTGTTGTCTTTATCTTTCTTCTTTTTCTCTTTTTTCTTTTCTTTTTCATGTTCATGGCAACAACATTCATGATTCTCTTCATGACTACATCCACATTTACCACCACATTCGCATGATTTTTCTAATTCATCTTGCATTATATCCTCCTATTTCTCAATGTTATTCTTAATATATTCAAGAAGTGTTACTACTTTTTCATAATCCATTCTTTTTGGACCAACAATAGCAATAGTCCCTTCTTCACCAGCTGTACGGTATTTAGTTTTAATAATGGTTACTTCATCATCTAAACTATTTTCTTTTCCAATATATATCTTAATGTCGTTGTTTTCTTCTGTTATATTATTGATAATATCTTCTTTGTTTTCAAGTTTTCCAAAAATATTTTGAACTTTTTCAATATTATTAAACTCTGGTTGTTTTAAAATATTATTCTTTCCAACAACATTAATATTCTTACTAGAAAAGTCTTTAAATACTTGATAGAATGTATTGTAAACTATTTCATGTTCTTTTACGTATCTACCAATAATAGGCTTAATTTCAAACTCTAATTTGCCACTAACTTCATCAATTGGTGTTCCGATAATTAAATCATTGATAAGATTAACTGTTTTCTTAATTTCATCAAGTGAAACATTTTTAAGTGTTACTTTTTTGTTTTCGACATGCCCCTTATCTGTAATTACAATAATAATTAAGTTTTCTTGATCAATCGGAATAACATTTATCTCTTTTAACTTATTATCATGAGAAGTTCCACCTAAGACGATTGATGTATAACTAGTCATTTCTGAAATTAATCTTAAACTTTCACTTAGATAGTCATTTAATTCTAGTTGTTGGTTATTAAATATTATTTGAAGTTTTAACATATCTTCACCATTTAATTCTTTTGGTTCCATTAAATGGTCTACGTAATATCTATAACCTTTTTCGCTAGGGATTCTACCTGAAGATGTATGTGTCTTTTCTAATAACCCTAAGTCTTCTAGAGTTGCCATTTCACTGCGAATAGTAGCACTGGAACATTTTAACTCTTCACATATTAGATTAGAACCAACAGGTCTAGCTAAGCGAATGTATTCTGTGATGATTAACTTTAATATATTTTCTTGTCTTTCTGTTAGCATCACTTACCTCCATTAGCACTTCTTTTTTACAAGTGCTAATTCAATTATATTCTTATTATTAGCAAATGTCAACTGAGATTGCTAATTTTTACAAAACATTTTACGACAAAAAGAAAAAAGTAGTTAATTCTACTTTCTTTTTAATAAATTTATCACTTTAGTCTTTTGTGGTTTGCTAATTTGACTTTCTTTTTATAATTTGTTCTTAGTGATAATTCTTCTAAGTAATGTGCATATCTAGCATTACTTCTTTTTATATCGTTCATCTCTATTTGCCATGTTTTTGTGAATGTTGAATGATTTAAAAGATTTGAAAAATGATCCATAACTGTTAATACTTCATAGTCATAATTGCTTTTTATTAAATCTATTTCTTCTTTAGTAAAATCCACTAGTATTCCGTCATTTTCAAAGTCATAAATAAATTCTTTATTCAATTCTTTTAATATTTTTTCAATAGTTGTGCCTAGTTTTTTCTCCCAATTTGTTTGAAATTCATAATATGAATTTATATTTATTATTTGCGCAAATTTTATTCCCCAACCATTTTCTTCATACATGATGTCTTTAATAATTTTTTTATATTCAGCACTTAAATAAGCTGTTTTAATATTTGGTTTATTAAAATAATGTATGTGGGATTTAGATGCTAAATCGGCTAGTAGTAACAAAGCAAAATGTTTCATATCAATTACAGGTTCGATACCAATAATTTTTCTTTGTTCCTCTTTTATGTTTTTTCTATCTCTATACATGTTTATCCTTCTTTCTTAAGTTCATATACATTACAGTAACAGTTTTCTATTTTAAAATCAATTAAGTTTTTATTTAAATCACTCTTTTTTATAATATGGTGTAGGCATCTAGTGACTGCTCCATGTGATACTACTAATATAGTATCATTATCATTATATTTTTCTTTTAAATCATCTATAAAACTATTGCATCTTTTAAATATATCTTGTATAGGTTCAACATCTTTTTCATTTGAATTTAGGTTATAATCCCAATATTTTGATGCATTATATTCTTTTCTATCTTTACCTTCTAAATTACCTAGAAATCTTTCGATTAGTCTATTATCTTCTTTTATCTCTACTCTATCACCTACTAATATCATAGCTGTAGACCATGCTCTAATCATTGGTGATGTGAAGCATGCATCAAACTTAATATCCTTTAACTTGTTTTTTAAGTTTGTAGCCTGCATTATACCATTTTGATTTAATTGCAGATTCTGTGATTGCCCTTGCATGATTTTATTCTTATTCGCATCAGTTTCACCATGTCTTACTAAATATATAATCATAAATATCCCTTTCTATGGAGTTTTATTCTTAAACTTTTATTCGTTGTTTTATTGTCTTTTATTTTAATTCTTAGTTTTGGCCTTTTTAAAACTATCTTTTTATGAAATATATTACCATGGATTTTAATTTTCATTAGTTTCCTCTTTTCTATATATTTTGATGTTTTTATATCCGTATTTTTTTTCTTTTTCTAGTTCTAAGTTTGAATAATTATTTTTAAAGTTATCAAATTCATATTCACATATTACTATACCATCACTATCTAATAGTTTGTATTGTATTATTTTATCTAAAATATAATCTAAACATTCTAAATTGTATGGTGGATCTAGGAAGATAATATCAAAAGTTATTTTATTTTCTTTAAAATATTCTAGTGCTTTTTTATAATCTAAATTTATAACTTTTGTTGGTTCGTTGATACCATTTAAATTCTTATTTAAACATTCAATACACTTATTATTAATGTCTACAAAATAAGCTGATTCAGCACCATTACTAAGCGCTTCTATTCCTAAATTACCACTACCAGCAAATAAATCTAATACTTTAGCGTCTCTTACATCATTTTGAATTATCCCAAACAGACTTTCTTTTATTCTATCTTGAGTAGGTCTAGTTCCTTCTATATCATATCCCTCTATCTTTTTGCCTTTATATTTGCCACTTATTATTCTCATATTAACACCCTTTCTTATCTGTTAAAGTGTTTAATTTTTGATTTATTTTTAGTATTAATAAATTAATTTCATTTTCTAATTGTTTATATAAAACGAAATTAGGATTTTTAAATAGTTCTTTCTTTAATTCCTTATATTCATTACTATAAATATTTAATATTTTTAACTTTTCTAGTTTTTTAATAAAATCTTTGTTTGATAAAAGTTTTTCTTTTTCATTCTTTAAATTAGTTATTCGTTCGTCTAATTCAAAAGATTTAATTAAATCGTCAATAAATTCATTAGTTTTTTCTTTCATATTCATCACAGTTTTATTATAAAAGAAAAAACTGATAATGTCTATCAGTTTACCTTAAGATATCAATAAATGTTCTTATCATTTCTATTTTTTGACCTAAATTTCCAATTTTATCAGTTAGATTTAATTTATATACATTTTTCATTTCTGCTTCCATCTCTCTAATACTATTTGGATCACGATTTAACGCCTTATACCAACTGGAATTATCTCTTAAATACTGGTAAAGATATGGATTACTTCTTATTTTTATTTGTGTAGCTACATCCATTAATCTTCTAAGTGTTTATATAGGGGGCGTGCTTGATAGTTGTTTGTTGGTTTAGTGCTTCCAAAGTCTTGAACTAAAGAAATAGCTCTCTGTAATCCCTCTGCTCCTTTTCTTACTGATTCTAAATCAATTTTCTTTACCATATTAAATAAATCCTTTAGTGAAGTGTCTCCAACAGTTGATGCAATTTTACTAGTCGTTTCGGTTTTAGTTTCTGTATTTCTAGTTTCTTGATAGTTTTGCCAGATGGAATTGTTTTCACCATAAATATCATACATTTCGTAGAATTTTTGCCAACTCATTTTACCACTATTTACATAATTAACTAATTCTGGATGACTTCTTACAAATCTTTTAAAGTCTTCTTTTGCCATTTTAACACCTACCTAGTTCTACTTTATATATATGATAATATAGGCAAAAGTTTACTAAAATATTCTTTTTATTCTTTTAGTATCATAGATTTTATTGGGTGATGATATGACTAAAGAAAAATTTATTCGTTCTACTATAATTCTAATTATTGGTGGTTTTATTACTAAAATTTTAGGAATGGTTATAAAAGTCATTAATACAAGATTAATTGGACTTGAGGGTATTGGATTATATATGCTTATTTATCCTACTTTTTCATTATTCATGTCTTTATCACAGTTTAGTTTACCTACTAGTATATCTAAATTAGTTAGTGAAGATAAATATAATAATAGAAACTTGGTTTTTTCTACTATTCCTATTATTGTTGTTGTTGATTTAGTATTAATTGGGATAATTTTATTATCAGCATCTTTCATTTCAATTGACTTACTTAAAGATAGTAGATGTTATTTACCAATATTATGTATTGGGATGGTGCTTCCTTTTGAAGCTTTATCTAATATGCTTAGAGGTTACTTTTTTGGTAAACAAAAGATGTTTCCTCATGTAGTTAGTCATGTTATCGAACAGACTATTAGACTTATACTTACCATTATTTTAGTGCCAACATTACTTAAAATTGATTTAGTTTATGCAGTTGCGTTTTTAGTTTTGGTTAATATGATTAGTGAATTTGTTAGTATTATTGTATTATTATTATTTATGCCAAGGAATGTTAATATTCATAAAGACGACATTAAACCTAATAAAGATAATATTAAAAATATTCTAGGTATTTCTATTCCTAATACTAGTACAAGGTTAATTGGAAATATTGGTTATTTTTTAGAACCAATTTTACTTACTAGTGGAATGTTAGCTGCTGGTTATAGTTTAGATTTTATTACTCAAGAATATGGGATTGTATCTGGTTATTCAATGCCTCTTTTGTTGCTTCCTGGCTTTTTTACTGGGGCCATTTCTAGTAGTTTGTTACCGGTTATCTCAAAAGCTTCTTCTAATGGACACTTTTCTTATGTCAAAAGGAAATTGAAACAAGCAATCTCAATCTCCTTAGCTATTGGATTACCTGTAACATTGATTTTATTTTTATTTCCTGAATTTTTCCTAAATATATTATATGGCACAACTCGTGGTGGTGATTATTTAAGAATTTTAGCATTTCCTTTTTTACTTTACTATATTGAACTACCATTAGCTGCAACACTTCAAGCTATGGACAAATCAAAAGATGTTATGGTCGATAACATCTTTGGTATTGTTTTAAAAACAATTCTTTTATATTGTTTATCATTATTTAATATTGGGATATATTCATTTATTATTGCTTCTAGTGTTAATATTATTGTTGTTACTGTAAGACATTTTTTACATATTAAAAAAATTTGTAAATAAAAAATACACTGTTTAGTGTATTTTTATTGCTTTTCTTTTTGCTTGTTGATTTGTTATTCTTATACCTCTTTCACGGTCATATTTTCTTCCTTCTTCTTTAAGATGTTTTTCAAAATAAAGTTTTCTTAGATAACTATTTATATTTTTTTGTTTTCTTTTGATGATTTTAACTTGTTGACTTAGTAATAAATTTTTTATGTTTTCATCATTAAATGTTTTATTTACCCATTCTTTATAAAATTCTTCATACAACTTATAGTATTCTGAAGTTGGATCTTGTATTTGAATTATTATGTCCTCGTATAATTTTATTTTTTCGTCTAAACTATCAATAATACTTTTTTCTGGTTCTGTTAAATTATAATTTGAAATACTAAAAAGCTTTATTTGAATTGTATAAATTAAATTAGCTAATTTTTCTGCTGATGAAGCATTTGTTTTATTTGATATGAAATTTGTTTGTGATAAAAAAACTATTTCTTCTTTTATTTCTTCTTTTGTTGTTTCTAGTAATGCTACAGCTATATCAATAAATTCATAAAACTTATTAGCAATAATTCTTTTAATAGTATTGGAAAACTTTTTATATTCTTCTTCAGTCCATTCACCTATCAAAACTTTGTTTTCTGCCTTTTTTCGAAATTCTACAATGCCCAGTGCAATTTTATTATTTTCAATTAAGGCTTGGTCTTCAGTGTATTCCCAATATTTTCCTACTTTTGTATCATTTGCAACGTTAGTCATATATTCTTCCCTCTTTTAATTTAGTGATTCGTATTATACTAAGGATTGTTTACTTTGTCAATTTCTTAAAAAAGAAATTACTGATACTTAAAATAATTAATCCTAAGCTAAAACCAGCTATTACATCAGTTATATAATGCACATTAAAATATATTCTACTAAAACCAGTTAATATGATTAATGTAATACAGATACCTATATATAAATTTTTATATTTTCCATGGTAATGTTTTCTAATTAGTAAAATTAAAAAACCATATATTACCATTGATATAGATGAGTGACTACTTGGAAAACTAAAACCGCCTACTTCTAGTAACTGTTCTAATGGTCTTTCTCTTTTTACAATTAATTTTATTAAATTAGTAATTGTTAGGCATGAAAGAATAGTAATAATAAATAAGTATATTTGTTTTTGTGCATTTTTCTTTCTTAAAATATAACTAGTTACTAATAATATGGTAGTTATACCTATAACTGACATAATGTTAGTTATAAATAAAAGAATGTTTTTAAATGATATGGGTATATATTTATTAATGTTTGTGCTATGAATATCAATCTTTTCAACATAGTTAAATTCTAAGAAAAGAGAAATAGCTATAAATACGATTATGCCAATTAATAGAAACCAAAATGATTTATTTTTCATATTATCACCAATATTAAAATACCACAAATTATGAATATTTACTATTTTTTTTATTTATTATATAATATTTTGGAAATGAGGTTTTATTATGAAGCTAAATTTAGGTAGTAAAAATGGTAAAAGTAATAGAAGATTATTCTTTTTAAATTGGAAAAGAAAAAAGAATTTAGAAAATGTTGATTCTTTTAATAAGCAGAAAAAAAACGATGATAATAAGAAATTAAAAGAATTAGAAGATGTAAGAATTAGTTTTAATAAAAATCATAAACCTCGATTAGTTGGAGATAATAAAGAAAAAGAATATTTAGAAGATGTTATTATAGAAAAGCTTGATAAGAAGAAAGATTTAACTAATACTAAGAAAAATGATAATATTAATAATATTGATAATGATAGTTATGATGTTGGTTTAAGTAAAGATTTTCAAAATATTGATAAAAGTAATTCTAAGGATAATAATGAATTAGTTAGTGATACTAATTACTTAGAAAAACAAATAATTAAAATTTTAGAACAACAGATTGATGATAGTAACTATGGATTAAAGAAAATTGATAGTGAACTATATGCTATTCAAAAAGAAATTGATGATTTAGAAGAAAAAGAAGATGTTCAGGAAATATTAAAAGAAATTGAGTTTTTGATTGGAAAATTAAAAACAATTAAAAAACAAATTGTGTCATTACAACAAACTTTTGATTTTGATTCTTTTATTGATGATCCTGATAATTACTTAATTTATTTAGTAGATGAAATTAAGGAAAAAAGAAAGAATTGTCAGTTACTTAGTGATAAACTTAAAGAAAATGATAAATATAAAAATATAGTTGATGAAATTATTGAAATTGAGTTAAGACAGGAAAAACTTTTAAATAAATTAAAGGAAAAAGAAGAACAATTGGATTTAGATAATGAACAAATTTCAAAATTAAATGAATCTGTTATTGATCTTGAAGAAATGAAAACTAAAATAAATAATATGTTAAAAATGCAAAATAATTTATTAGAAGAAGTAAAAATCAAAGTTAATGAAACGATTCATGTAACTGAGAAAGTTGATTATATTAGTAAAAGTGTTAAACATAGTTTGTTTGAATTATTTTTATTAATGGCTATGCTAAAACATAATTTAAGTATTAAAAATAATGTTGTAGCAGCAATTAGTGCGAAAGCTACGCTAGATTTAATTATAAAAATGACTACACCTGTAACTGAAAAAGTTGTTACTATGGTTAGTGATGTTAGTGATTATAGTGATATGATTAATAGTTGTTTAAATGATACAACAAAATTAGAAAATATTATGGATGAAAATTTAAATAATGTTTCTTCTCTTCTTTATATGTTTGAACACGATTATAAAGAATGTTCTTATTTAGATAGTTATCAAGATGCTTTAAATAGAATTATTAGTTTAGACAGAGAGTTAAGAGAAAGAAAAATTGAAATAGCTAAGATTAAAGAGGAAACACAGTTACAACTAGAGAAAAATGAAGCTAAAATTAAAAAGTATGGTTCTATAGTAGCGTAACCATACTTTTTTATAATTTGGTTCTATTTTTTTAAATCTGATTGTTTTATTAAATATAGTCCTTTATTTTTATAAAAAGCGTAAAATACATCCTCAAGTTTTAAACCTTCATCTTTTAATGTTTTAGTGAGCCAGTTTTCATTTTTTTTAATTTGTGTTAGTGTATCTTTTTGTATTTCACCATCTAATATTAGTGGTAATGGGTAATCTCCAAATTTATTATTATTCTTTTTAAATACACTTAGTTTACCACTTGATTCTAGAATGGCATAATCTACTTCTTCGATAGTTCTTACATGTTGTTCCCTTAATTGTGTTAATAAGTCATCTATATTATATCTTTGTCTTACCATTTCCTTAAAATTAATTACACCTCTATTTATCATAACTGATGGAGTTCCATCAAATGCATCACGTAGTTTAGCATTTTTTAGTGATACATAACTCATTCCTATTTGAATTAGTCCTAAAACTAAAATAGGAATTATTGATAAAAATATACTTTCATCTCTATTATCAATAGATATGGCGGCAAGTTCAGCTATTAGAATCGATACACTTAAATCGACAATACCTAATTGTCCTATTTCTCTTTTACCCATAAAACGGTATATTAGAGTAATTATTATATAAAATAATACTGTTCGTATTAAAACTGTAATGTAATCCATGTTATCACCTAAATATATTATGGATTGTGGTATAAAAAAATATACTATTTCATAGATTTTATTAGGTGATGTTATGAATTATTTAAAATATTTTAAAGCTTTAGGTTATATTTTCGTTCCAATGCTAGTATTAAATTTGATTATTTCTATATTTCATTATTTTAATTTGATGAATGGCAATATGATAGATTATATTAAATTATTTATTATAGCTATTTCGATGATTATTGGTGGTATATATATTGGTGGTAAAACAACTAAAAAAGGTTGGTTAGAAGGCCTAAAAATAGGATTAATTGTTATTTTTATGTTTTTTGTAGTTGGATATTTAGCTTTTGATAAAAGTGTTGGTATTAAAAGTTTAATTTATTTTCTTATATTACTTGCATCTTCTACTTTAGGTAGTATGATTGGTATTAGTAAAAGAAAACAAAATTAAAAGAGACTTTGTCTCTTTTAATTATTAATTATAATTCTTATAGAATTCTTCACGATATTCTAGTATTCTATCTTCTTTAATTGCTTTTCTTAATTCTTCAGTTAAACGGATTAAGAAACGAATGTTGTGAATTGATAACAATCTACCACCAAGGGATTCATCTACATTTATTAAATGACGAATATAGGCTTTAGTATAGTTTTTACATGCATAACAGTCACAATTTTCTTCGATTGGTGTAAAGTCTTCTTTATATTTTGAATTTTTAATATTAATTTTACCATATTTCGTGAAAGCATTACCGTGTCTTGCAATTCTAGTTGGTAATACACAGTCAAATATATCTACACCACGAATAACACCTTCAACAATGTCACTAGGTTCACCTACACCCATTAAGTATCTTACTTTATCTTTAGGCATATATGGCGTTGCATATTCTATCATTTTATACATAGTTTCTTTATCTTCACCAACACTAGTTCCTCCTATTGAATAACCATCGAAATCAAGTTTAGCTGTTTCTATGGCACTCCATTTCCTTAATTCTGGGAATTCTCCTCCTTGAACTATTCCAAATAAACTTTGGTTAGGATTAGAGTGAACTTTTTTACCACGTTCTGCCCAACGAAGTGTTCTTTCTACTGATTTTTTCATGTAATCAAACGTTACTGGATATGGTGGGCATTCGTCAAAACTCATGGCTATGTCACTATCTAATTTATTTTGAATTTGAATACTCTTTTCTGGCGTTAGGAATAGTTTTGAACCATCAATATGACTTTTAAAATGAACTCCTTCTTCAGTGATATCTTTTGGGCTAGCAAGTGAAAATACTTGAAAACCACCACTATCGGTAAGAATAGGACCATTATAGTTCATAAATTTATGTAGCCCACCTGCTTTTTCTACTAAATCTTCACCCGGTCTTAACCATAAGTGATATGTGTTTGCTAATATAACGCCTGCATTAACATCGTATAACTCTTCTGGAGTTAGCATTTTAACTGTAGCACGTGTACCAACTGGCATGAACATTGGGGTATCCACTGTACCATAATTTGTTTCTAAAGTTCCAAGTCTAGCACCAGTATTTTTTTCTTCATGTAATAAAGTATATTTTACTTTCATATTATCTACTCATTTCTATTTTATTTGGCTTTTTAATTTATCTTTTTGTGAGCTGATTTCATTATAGAAAATATCGATGCCATTATCGGTTGATTGATTATTAATTTGTGATTCCAATTTTAAATCTCTAAATCCATTGGGGCTTTTATATCCAATATCTCCTTCAGGTTTTACAAAACTTCTAAAAAATGATGGGTGGGCATTATATTGAGCATGAAATAATTCTTTTTGACTTTCTAAAAACTCAATTTGTTTAGTAGTAAGCTGACTTGGTAAATACCAACATCCAAAATATTTATCATCAATTTTCATACCTGAATTAAAAAATACTGCTAAACCCTTATCTGTTAAATATTTACCCCAGTCATTATGTGAACCACCAATTGGATAATCTTGAAATCCATATGTCTCACAAAATTCTATTGTTCTTGAGCCATGATCTCTATCTCCAACTACAAAGGGATAAAAAATTGTTTTTCCATCTTCTAAATTTTTATCATCATAGTTATCGTTTGGAATTATCCAAAGTAACTGTCTTTCGTTTTCCATAAGTTCCTCCTAAAATTTAATTATCATACTATCTCCAAACGAGAAAAAACGATATTTTTCTTTAACTGCTTCATTATAAGCATTTAAAACATTTTCTCTACCAGCTAATGCACTAACTAACATAATTAAGGTTGATTTAGGTAAGTGAAAATTAGTTATTAGGAAATCTATTCCTTTAAATTTATAACCTGGGTAAATAAAAATATCAGTTGTACCATAACATTCTTTAAATTCACTATATTTATTCATTATAGTTTCAATGGTTCTAACACTAGTTGTTCCAACAGCTATGATTTTATTACCATTTTGTTTTGTTTTATTTAATAAATCTGCAGTATCTTTGTTCATTTCATAATATTCAGTATGCATTTTGTGATCTAAAATATTATCAACTTGAACTGGTCTAAATGTTCCAAGTCCAACGTGTAGTGTTACATAGGCTATGTTCACACCTTTTTCTTTAATCTTTTCTAATAACTCCTTAGTGAAGTGCAATCCTGCAGTTGGAGCTGCACTACTTCCTACATTTTTAGCATAAACAGTTTGGTAACGTGTTTGGTCTTCTAATTTTTCATGGATGTATGGCGGAAGTGGCATTGTTCCTAATTCTTCTAATATTTCAAGTAGTATTCCTTCATAAATAAGTTCATATTTACGAATACCTTCTTCCCCTACTTCAGTACATTTTGCCTTTAATCTTCCATCACCAAAAGATATTATTGTACCAATTTGAACTCTCTTTGCTGGTTTAGTTAAACATTCCCAAGTGTCGCCTTGAATATCTTTTAATAAAAGTACTTCAATAACTGCTCCGGTTTCTTGTTTTATACCTATTAGACGAGCTGGTAGAACTTTAGTATCGTTTAGTACTAATGTATCCCCTTTATTCATATAATCTAAAATATTAGGGAATTGTTTATGTTCTACTGTACCAGTGTTTTTATCTAAGACTAATAACCTGGATGAATCCCTTTTCTTTAGTGGGGTTTGAGCTATTAATTCTTCTGGTAAATAATAATCAAAATCATCTAGTTGCATATTATCACTTCATTTCTATTATTTTACTAATTCATAATATTCTTTTTCTTCTAGCCCTTTAATTAATTTTTTTGTAAAGCTAGCTATTTGATTAGCGCTACTTATTTTAGCACTTATAAAACTTTTTTCAATATTAATTAATAATTTTTTTCTTATTTCTAAGTCTAGTGTTTTTTTTCTAACAGTTAATAATATATCTTTATTGCCAATTAAAGAAATAGTTTTTTTAATATCTTCTATACTTCTATCTTTGTAGAAATCAGCAATAGTATATAAATTACCATCATCATAATCATATAATTTAACGTTTCCAAACTCTAGTACTCCAGATAATGAAATAATTAGCATAGCCTTATCTTCAACTGGTGTATTTAAACTATCCATAAATTCTATAAAAGATAAAAATCTTTTCTGAGCGACATCATCTAATAATAATAGTTTGGGAACTGTATTCCATTTTTCTATATCGTCTTTATTTACTAAGATATTAAATTTTTGATTTATTATTTCATTAATTTTTTCTGCTAAGTTTTCTACGCTAGTATTATTATTTTCTAATAATTTACCATTCATATTAATCCCTCTTTTTTTCTTAATTAAATATATCTTTTTGATATTCTACTTTTAAATGTTCATATGCATGCTGCGTTGCTACTCTTCCTCTTGGGGTTCTCTTTAGAAATCCTTGTTGTAAAAGATATGGTTCATAAACATCTTCTATTGTTGTTACTTCTTCACCTATAGCTGATGCTACTGATTCAATTCCGACTGGTCCACCATTGAATTTCTCAATGATTGTTAATAATAATTGGTGATCTGTATCATCCAAACCTTTATTGTCTATTTTTAATCTATCAAGTGCTTTTTTAGTAATTTCTAAATTTATTATGCCATTTCCTTCAACTAGAGCAAAGTCTCTAACACGTTTAAATAAACGATTAGCTATTCTTGGCGTACCACGACTACGACTAGCAAGTTCTAATGCTGCATCATCATCAATTGGTACTTCATATACGCGTGATGTTCTTTTTACAATTCTTACTAACTCATCTATTGTATAATATTGCATTTTAGAAATGATTCCAAAGCGATCTCTAAGTGGTGAAGTTAGATCACCAGCTCTGGTTGTTGCTCCAACAAGGGTAAAAGGTGGTAAATCAATTCTAATACTTCTACTATTACCTTCTCCACCAATCATAATATCTAAAACAAAATCCTCCATCGCTGGATATAATATTTCTTCAATATATGATGGCATACGGTGTATTTCGTCAATAAATAAGACATCGTTTGGTTCTAAAGTTGAAAGTATTGCAGCTAAATCACCTGATTTTTCAATGCTTGGTCCACTTGCTACTTTGATGTTTACACCGAGTTCATTAGCTATGATATTAGCTAGTGTTGTTTTACCTAAACCAGGTGGTCCATACAATAAAACATGGTCTAGAGATTCTTCTCTCATTTTAGCTGCTTCTATATAAACTTTAATATTTTGTTTCACATCTTCTTGACCAATATATTCTTCAATACTTAAGGGACGTATACTATTTTCACTAATATCATGATCTTCTTCTAATTGTTCACTAGTAATAATTCTTTCATTCATTTTATCCCTCCTATCTTAACATTTTCTTAACTTTCCCTTTATTTATTCTCATTACTTCTTTTAAATAGCATTCACCGCATAAGGGAATATATTCTATTTCAGCTGTTCCATCAATAATAACTTCTTCACCTTCTAAGGTATATTCGTTATTTACTTTTCTTCCAACATAACGAGCTATTTTCCCACAATGACACATGGTTTTTAATTCCTCTAACTCATCAGCTATTTCTAATAATCTTTTACTTCCTTCAAATGCTTCCATTTTGAAATTAGTTCTTAGTCCATAGCAAATTACTTCAATATCAGTCATATGTGAAATTAAAAATAATTCATCAATTTGTCTTTTTGAAAAAAATTGCGCTTCATCAACAAAGATACATTTGATATCACTTAATTCACCTTTTAATGTTTCTACTATCTTTTCATCTTGACCTATTAGAAAATCAGCTTCTCTAGTAGCTCCAATTCTAGAAGTTATAAATTTATTACCTTTTGTATCGATTAATGGTTTTAATACAATAATCTTAAAACCATTTTCTTCATAATTATGTGCTGTTCTAATTAGATCTAGTGTCTTACCTGAGTTCATTGTTGCATATTTATAATTTAGTTTTGCCATAATAATCAACTTCCTATTTTAATAATAACTTTAATGCTTCTTTTACTTGATCTTCTATTTTAAGATTATTATCTACTTTAACTACTATACTTTTTACTTCTTTTTCTTTATATCCTAATCCTTTTAAAACTTCAATTAATTCCTCGTAGTTACTACTATTAGTTTGTGTTTCAACTCCACTTATTGAGATTTTTCCTTTTAGGTCTAGTATCATTTGTTTTGCTACTTTATCACCTATTTTAGGGAATTTTTTTAAATATAAAATATTTTCTCTTTCAATAGCATCCATTATTCCTGTAATTGATCCAGTTGCTAGTATAGGTAATGCCATTTTTGGTCCTAATCCTTTAACACCAATAAGTTTTAAAAACATTTCTTTTTCTTCTTTAGTTTTAA
The DNA here is from genome assembly GCA_045595895.1 of Candidatus Scybalousia sp. Taxonomy (GTDB): domain Bacteria; phylum Bacillota_I; class Bacilli_A; order RF39; family UBA660; genus Alloscybalousia. The sequence continues at coordinate 16,314 of JAZOBJ010000022.1, forward strand.
ATCCATATAGACTATTTTCATCTTCTCTTATATGTTGGTAAACATATACTTTATATGTAATATTTAATTCAAATGAATATGGATTAGGTGTATATATTTGATAACCAACACCACATGTTTCTACTACGATATAAGTACTTTCTATTTCTGTAACATTTCCTAAGATATAACTATACATAACCATCCTCCATAACTATAATAATTATACAATATTTTTTTATCAAATAAAAGAAAAATGCATTTATTTATGCATTTTTTAAGTGTTATTTTTCCATAATTTGAAAATGATTACCACTGTCTAGATAAAGGATACCTTTTTTACCTTCTAACATATCTAAAACATCTTCATAATAGTTTATTTGTTTGAATTTGGATAGAGTTAAATATACTGAATTACCATCATTCATATATAGTAAGAAACGTTCGTCATCTTGTTCATTTGGATAATATTTTATTTCCGATATTTGTACTTTAACATTATTGTTTACATTATTCATACCTTTTATAAAACTATCATATTTAGTATCAGGAATGTAGTTTAATAAAATTGGTAATTGGTATTCATTGTTGTCATTTAGCTCGCTTTTATCTTCTAAAATGATTTTATTAGTTTCATTATCGCGGTATAGTAAGTTTTTTTCTTCTATTGCGATATATATTTTACCAAAATACTTTTTTTCAACTTTAACTGAATTAATATATGGATTTTTTTCAATATTATTTTTTATTTGAGATGTTGATGTTTTTAAGAAACTTGGATAATTATCAATTTTAGCGTTCTCAATAATGGTTTGATCTGATATATAATTATTACCCTTTATATAGATATTTTTAATAGGCATTGAGGATAATAATTTATATGACACTACTAGAATACTTATTACTAATAGCGCAATTAAAAATGGTACTATTTTTAGTTTGACCCTCTTTTTCTTTTTTTTCATATCTTACTCCCAATTAATAAATTCTTGTTCGCATACTAAATCAACATTATATTTTTCTTTTACTGCTTGTTTAATAAAATCAATTAATTCTTTGACATCACTTGCTTTGGCTTTATCAAAATTAACAATGAAATTGGCATGTTTTTCACTAATTTTAGCCCCACCCTTTGATAAACCTTTATATCCTAAGTCTTCTATTAATTTACCTGCAAACATATCAGTAGGATTTCTAAAAACACTACCAGCACTCGGATATTCTAATGGTTGTGATTCTAATCTTCTTTTTTTACGATCGGTAACTATCCTATCAATTTCTTCTTTATCGCCTGGTTTTAATTGAATAGTAGCTTCTAAACAAATGTAACCCTTATTCTTTTTTAAGAATGATGTACGATAATGGAAATCCATTTCACGGTTGACCATAGTAATAACTGTCATTTTGGGTGTTAAAACCTTTACTTTTGAAACAACATACCCCATGTCACTCTTGTAAGCACCAGCATTCATGTATACAGCCCCACCAATAGTCCCAGGAATACCAGCGGCAAATTCAAGCCCAGATAAACCTCTACGATTAGCTTGAGCAGTTACTTTCATTAAAGATGCACCAGCTCCACAAACTACTTTATTACCTTTAAATTCAATATGGTTTAATTGGTCTAATTTAATTATTACGCCATCATATACTTCATCACTAAATAAAACATTAGAACCATTTCCAAGTATCATGTATTTGATTTTATTAACTTTTAATTTTTTAATTAGAGTAACTAAACAGTCTATGTTTTTAGGATAAATAATAGCTTTAGCTATTCCTCCTATTTTATAAGTTGTATATTCCTTTAAAGAAGCATCAATAACTATTTTACCTAGATCTTGCTTCTTTATTTCCTTTAGTAATTCTTTCATTCTATTCTCCATCTATTAAACTTTTTAGTATTTCATAAATCTTTGTAGCACTTGTCTTAACTCCTAGACTACATGCATTTTTACTTAAGGTTTCATAAACTTTTTTATCATTTAAAATACGATCTATTTCACTAACTAATAATGAACCATCATATTTTTCTTCTTCTATTATAACAGTTGCTCCTCTTTCTTCAAGGCTTTTAGCATTTTTATATTGGTGATTATGTGTTACATGTGGACTTGGTATTAATATACTTGGTATACCTAGTACTGTTATTTCTGAAATACTACTAGCTCCAGCACGTGATACAATTAAATCTGTTTTCTTTAGTACTTGAGGCATATTTTCTAAGTAAGGCACAATTTTTACATTTGATGAACATTTAATTTTCTTATATTCATCGTAATATCCTTTACCAGTTACAAAAACCACTTCATAATCTTTATTTTTAAATAGTGGCAGTGTTTCTTTTAACTTTTTATTCATAATAATTGAGCCTAATGAACCCATTACGATAAGTACTAACTTTTTATTGTTTTCTAAACCTAGTCCTAGTTCTTTTTTAGATACTTCTTTTGTATAGTAAACTTCTTCACTTCGTGGATTACCAGTGAAAATAGTTTTTTCTTCTTTAAAATATTTAATTGAATCAGGTAGACTTACACCAATTTTATCTACATAGTGAGTTAAAAACTTATTAGATAATCCTGGGATTGAATTTTGTTCATGAATAAATGTTTTGTATCCTAGTTTTTTTGCAGTATAAATAACAGGTGCAGTTACATATCCACCTACTCCTATTACTATATCTGGATTAAACTTTTTAATTTCTTTTTTTAGTATTTTAATATTATTAAATACTTTTTTAATTACACCTATATTTTTAAACGGATTTTTCCTATTTAAACCTTTTATTTCAATGCCAAAATAAGGAATATTTTTACTTGGTATGATGGTTGCTTCCATTCTATCTTTAGTACCAATATATAAAATTTCACTATTTGGTTCTTTTTCTTTTATTTTATTTATAATAGCTAGGGCAGGATAAATATGACCTCCTGTACCTCCAGCACTAACGATAACTTTCATATATTTCACATCCATATTCATTATACCATAATTATATGTTTAAATAATAGTTTTTATTATCAGTTGGCTGGTAAATACTGTAAATAAATATAAGAAAAAGAGTACAGTAGTACTCTAACATCTAACTAGTGTTCTTAATTTTTTTATTACCTTCTTTTCAATCCTAGAAATATATGATTGACTGATACCGAGTAAATCAGCAACATCTTTTTGTGTCATCTCTTTATGACCCATTAATCCATATCTTAAAATTATTATTTCTCTATCTCTGGAATTTAATTTATTTATTTCTTCTATTACTAAACTTTTTTCAGTTTCATGTTCTAGATTCTTAGTTACAATATCAGGTTCCGTACCTAAAATATCTTCTAGTCTTAGTTCGTTACCATCTGGGTCGAAACTTAATGATTCATCAAAGCTCACTTCTGTTCTTACCTTTTTATTCTTTCTTAAATACATTAATATTTCGTTATCAATACAACGTGATGCATAAGTGGCAAGTTTTATATTTTTATCTTTAGAAAAAGTTTTAATCCCTTTTATTAAACCAATAGTACCAATGCTTACTAAATCTTCTAAATCTACTTTAGTATTTTCATATTTTTTAGCTAGAAATACTACTAATCTTAAATTATGTTCAATAAGTCTATCACGGGCATGCAAATCACCATCACTTGCCATTTCTAAATAATATTCTTCCTCTTCTTTACTAAGTGGTGGTGGTAAAACATCACTTGCTCCTACATAAAATAAACAACTTACTCTATTAAAAATACTACTAATAATTAATAAGAAACTAATCATATATTCCTCCTTGTTTAATTATATGTTTATGAAATTAGTATAGACAAAGTAATTTAAAAATTATGTCGTTTTCTATTCTAAATAGTCTTTGTGTAATAACATATTTATACCGTCTATTTTTAGTTTTTCCTTGCTTAATGCTATTAATGGTTTTTGAATAGTTTTACCAGTATCTAGAACGATTTTATCAACTTTAATACATTCTAGTAAACCATCATGGTCTAAGGTTTTATATGGTATATAAATAGGATTTTCTATTTTAGGAAATGCTTTATCATATAGGAGAATTACCGGTTTATGAAAATATGGGTCATATAGTTTATTTCCGGTATCTAAATAAGCCTCATACTCATATTTTTTCTTTTTATAATAAATTTCTACATGATATTGATAGTTATTTATTATTTTTAATTCCCGGTCTTGTTTAATATATAAGTATAAGATAATTGGACTTAGAATTAATATTAGAATAAAGTTTATACTAAAATCATTATGAAAAAATACTAAGCCAACGTTTTGGTATGAGAATTCTATATTTAAGTAATATAGGAATCCACCCAATATAATGCTTATAAAATATAGGTATAATGTATTTTTTATAAAATCGGTCTTATTTTTAAAACCAAAGGTTATTCCTACCATAAATAGTGAAATTATTACTTTTAATAAAAATAAAGTTATGGTAGTTAGTTTCATAAAAAGACTAAAGATACTTAATGCCCCTATTAATGAACCAAGTAATATTTTATAAAACTTTATTTTTCTTTTTAAAACTATTTTTACTGTTAGTAGTAATAATAAATCGAACATAAAATTAATAAAAAAAACTAGATCAAGATATATTTTCATCTTATCACCTAGTTTTATTATAAAAACATTAAGTTAATTATTATGTAGAATTATGGAATAATAGAAATCCTTTTGCACTTATTAGTATTTTCTTTTATGGTTGGAATTAATTTAGAATTAGTTAAACTTATTTCATAACTTTCTAAGAAGTCTATAATTGATAGTTTATTACTTAATACTAGATTCAATTTTTTAATCATTGTTTCAGGATCATTAAAATAATCTAACATTAGTAAGTTTGCATATAGTTCACTTATGATGTAGTTGTGACCTGCTAAATTATAGTAATTTATCATGCATTCATCTAGTTTAGTTTTACTTGGATTTGTTTTTAGATATTTAGCAAATTCAATATGATAAAATGCTGCTTTAGCGTCATTTATTCTAACTATTTGGTCTAAAATAATTGAATATGGGTCTTCTAACTTTTCTAACACAATTTTTTGGAGTAAGATTGGTAAAAGTTCATTCCCATTTATAAATAGTGTTCTCAAATCTATATTATTGAAAGTAAGCGCATGTGTTTTTTCATGTACTATGATAGATGTAGTGTAATTAGTGCTATCTGTAGGTAATAATATTTGCCCTAACATTACCTTATTTTTACTTAATTTATATGTTACACCTGTTTCATAAATATTTATATTTCTAAATTCAATTAAACTATCTAATTCTAATATTTCTTTAGCTTTTTTAGGAAATAGTTCAATTAGAAATGAATTAGCTTTATCTAATGCTTCTTCATCAGAAAAATGTTCTAATTCCACTGTTTGATGGTCTCTTAGTAATTTGACTTTTGAAAATAATTCTTGAACTTTTCTTAAATTATATTTTTCTTTTTGAGAAAAAGTATATAACTCATTTAAATTTATTTCTAGAATATTATAGTCGTTTATTGTGGCAATTGCTTTTTCAATTGCTTCTAGTTGATATCTTATAACCATCTTGTTTTTCATATGAACACCTCAAGTCATAATGTTTTTTGAATATTATAGTTTAATGTTTAATAATTTACAATATTATATTTAGACAAAAAGAAAAAATGCTTATTCAGCATCTTTTTTAACTTCTTCTTTTCCTTTGTAGAAACCACATTTAGGACAAACTCTATGAGGTCTAATTGCTTCACCACAATTTGGACATTTGCATGTTCCAACAGCTGTTAAAGCGTTGTGACTTCTTCTCATTCTTTTTCTTGTTTTAGATACTTTTCTGAATGGTACTGCCATATTATCACTCCTCTCCCATCATATCTTTTAGTTCTTTAAAAGGATTGTTAGTATTTTTTAGACTATCTTCGTCTACCAACTTCCAGCCATCCCCTTGGTATGCATTGAAATCTTCTACGTGAGAAAGTTTCAAAGGAACTTCTAACATAATATTTTGCCATAAAATGTCTGTAATATCAAGAGTATTTTCTAATTTTTCTTCAAATTCTTCTAGTTCTTCATCAATTTCACATGAAAAATCATAATTAATTGGTTCTAAACTAATTGAATCTTCCAATACCATAGTTCCAGACACTAATACTCGTAAGGTAATTATATCAGTGCTATCTTTAAATATTTTACCCACTACTTTAATATCATTTAATTCAAGTATAGATGAATTTTGATATATTTCTTTAGGTAATGTGATAGTCTCATTAATTTCTAAACTATCTTCTAGACCAGTATTTAGTCTCGTTAAATCTAGTTTCATATAATAATCACCACGCCTACTAATTATACAATAAAATTACTAAAATAGCAATCAAAATTGTGTTGTTAGAAATATTTTTTATTTAACAAACAAAAACAATACAATAAATATGTATTGTTTCATTTTGTTTTTATTGAACTATCCAATGTGAATCACTTGTACCAGATCCTGTTACAGCAGTATCAGCCTTTAAGTTAATAACTGGACGTATATAACAAGTGGAAGTGATAGTACGTCTAAAAATACCAGAATCTCCTACACGCCATACATAGGAAACAGACTCATAAACACCAGCAGGGCTCATCAACCACCATGAATAATTAACATTTAAATAATAACTACTGTTAGCTTTCCCTTTATAACCACCCGCATATATTGCCTCATCATATGTCATCAATCCTACACTTCCAGATACATAACCTTTACCATTTCCATCTTTCTCATTTTTCTCACATGTAAAATCAGGTGTATAACTATCATACGCTGTCATATTAGCACCACTATTTGATGCATAACTATTGTCTTCCACAACTTTTGCTTCTTCACAAAAATAATTTCCACTTGCAACTTTTTCTGAATAATTAACGTTACTAGCTATTTTTTCAGAATACCAATCTTCTAATATCACTTTAGTTATATCACTGTTACTATAATACATATTATCTTTACTAGAATTAACTGAATTAAATTTGTAAGCATTATTATCGTTTATACCATCTTGCATGACTAATCTAATAGTTCCATCTTCATTTATTCTAACTACTCGCCATGTAAATCCTGCAAAGTCTACATAATTTTCTACATTTCCTCTAAAATAATATGTTCTATCACCAGAGTTTGTAGCAGTTGATTTATATAATCCATTTTCATTTACTTCTTCACTTGTTTTATCTAATGTTGGATTATCATATATAGTTGTATATTTATTAAATATTGCACCGCTTAATAGTGTCTCACTTGTTTCTACACTAATCTTTAATGTAAATTCATTTTCTACTTCTTTATTTTCACTTATTACTGTTATCTTAAAATAATTATCTCCAGGTAATAATTCTAATGTTTTTTTAGTTGATAATCTTTTAACGTTTGATGAATATGCAAGAATATCTAATCTTTCTACTGTAACTGTAGCATCAGGACTATCTGTTTCAATATCTATAGTTGTTTCTGTTGTTCCTTCTGGTAATGTTGTTTCATAATCATATTGTTCATTTTCAACTTTAGTTAATTCAGTATCTCCAATAGTTATATTACTTATTTCTGCTTTTGATGCATTTTCTATATCTTCATCTGTTACTACTTTAGCATTTGCATATACATTTACTGTTATTGTAAATGTTTTATCATTATATGGATAATTATCATTTTCATCAGGTGAAAATTTTATATCTTTATCTACCCACATTCTTAATCTATATTCTTGATTATAATCTTCTTCATTTGCAGGTACTTTTCCTTTATGTAATGTCTTCTCTACATGTTTACTACTATCTACTTTATCTGTTTGATCTAATTCATTATAATTATCAAGTAACACTTCTTCTTCTGTTCCATTTACTTTAGTTAAATATATTCTAACTGCTTCTTCATCTAATGTTGAACCACTTTTCTTTCTTGCTGTTATTTCATATGGTATAGTTACATCTAATGTGTTTGAACTTGTTATTTTAAAATCAAATACATTTCCTTCTCCAGTCAAATTCTTTCCTTGACTATCTGAAATCGGATATGCTTCTTTTAACATTATTCCTCTTCCTACTTCACTTGTTTCTGTATAAAGGAAAGTGATAGTACCTGTAGTTAATGTATTATCTGTAGTTCCTTCTTTTGCATAGCTAAAAAATGCATAAGTTACTCCGGCAGTAATAGCTATCAACCCAAATAATGCTATTAACATTAATATATTTTGTTTCTTCCTCATTTATAATCACCCTATCTTATATCTTAAAATAATTATACTATTTATTAAAAATTTAGACAATATAAAAAAAGAAATGTTTTACACATTTCTTTTAAAACTTAATATTATTTTGAATATAAGTAACTACCTCATTAACCGGTAAAGTAATTTGTTTCATTGTATCACGATCACGAATAGTAACTGTGTTATTAGTCATAGTTTCTTCATCAACAGTTATACAGAAAGGTGTTCCAATAACATCTTGTCTTCTATATCTTTTACCAATACTACCAGCTTCATCATAAGTTGTTGAAAATTCTTTACATAACATCCTATAAATTTCACTAGCTTTTCCACCATGATATTTCTTCATAAGTGGTAAAACTGCTACTTTATATGGAGCTAAGTATGGATGAAAATGCATAACTTCACGAGTTGTACCATCTTCTAAAGTTTCCTCTTCATAACTATCACATAATGCAGTTAATACTAATCTTTCA
>JAZOBJ010000023.1:0-11981 GCA_045595895.1 Candidatus Scybalousia sp.
AAAAGAGTGAGTTAGATTTAATACTTTATGGATCTAGTGAACCTTTAGAATTTAATTATGTAGCTAACAATGGAAATACAAGAAAAACTACTGATTATTTTGAAGGTATAATAAATAATTTAGAAAGAAGATATATTGAAACTAAGAGTGGTTGGATTAGAGAATGGTTAGACAAATTTATGATGGAATTACCATGTACTACTTGTGGTGGAGCTAGACTTAATTCATCAGTTTTATCAGTAAAAATAAATAAAAAGAATATTTATGAAATGACAAAGATGTCTATTGGTAATTTATATGAATTTTTAGAAAATCTTAAATTGGATAAAGAACAAGCAAAAATAGCTGAACTTATTTTAAAAGAAATAAAAGATAGATTAAAATTCTTAGTAAATGTAGGATTAAGTTATCTAACTCTTGATAGAATGGCAGGTACTTTAAGTGGTGGAGAAGCTGGAAGAATTAGACTTGCTACTCAAATAGGTTCTAGGCTTACAGGGGTTTTATATGTACTTGATGAACCTAGTATAGGATTACATCAAAGAGATAATAATAGACTTATAAATTCACTTTTAGAGATGAGAGATTTAGGTAATACTTTAGTAGTTGTTGAGCATGATACAGATACAATGCTTGCTGCTGACTATTTAGTAGATGTAGGACCACTTGCTGGAATTCACGGTGGACAAGTAGTTGCTTACGGAACTCCTAAGGAAGTCATGGAAAATGATAACAGTTTAACTGGTAAATATTTAAGTGGTAAATTAAAAATAGAAGTACCAGAAAAAAGAAGAAAAGGTAATGGAAAATATATAGAAATTAAAGGTGCTTCAGAAAATAATTTGAAAAATATTAATGTCAAATTCCCACTTGGTAAATTTATATGTGTAACTGGAGTAAGTGGTAGTGGTAAAAGTAGTTTAGTAAATGAAATACTATATAAGAGTGTAGCTAGTAATTTATATAAAACTAAAGTTAAACCTGGTAAACATAAAAAAATAATAGGTTTAGAAAACATAGATAAAGATATTGATATAACACAAGCTCCAATAGGTAGAACTCCAAGAAGTAATCCTGCAACTTATGTAGGCGTATTTGATGATATAAGAGATGTATTTGCTTCTACTAAAGAAGCAAAAATGAGAGGATACGATAAAGGTAGATTTTCATTTAATGTAAAAGGTGGAAGATGTGAAGCATGTCGTGGAGATGGTGTTAAAAAAATAGAAATGCATTTCTTACCTGATGTTTATATTCCTTGTGAAGTATGTCATGGTACTAGGTATAATAGTGAAACATTAAGAATAAAATATAAAGACAAAAATATAGCTGAAGTATTAGATATGCGTGTTAGTGAAGCGTTGAAATTTTTTGAAAATGTTCCCAAAATTAAAAATAAGTTACAGGTTTTAGAAGATGTAGGTATTGGATACATTAAACTTGGACAAAGTGCTACAACATTATCTGGTGGAGAAGCTGGTAGGGTTAAATTAGCTAAGGAACTTCAGAAAAAACCTACCGGTAAAACACTATATATTATGGACGAGCCAACTACTGGGCTTCATTCAGCTGATATAAAGAGATTACTTGCAATTATTCAAAAAATAGTAGATAATAAAGATACGGTAATAGTAATTGAACACAATTTAGATATGATAAAGTGTGCAGATCATATTATTGATCTTGGACCAACTGGCGGCGATGGTGGTGGTGAAATAATTGCATCAGGAACACCGGAAGAAGTGGCTAAAGTAGTAGAGTCAGCTACGGGTGAGTTCTTAAATAAGATACTTTAGTTGATATAAGAATAGGTGATATTATGAAAAATAAATTGAGAATTGGAGTAGATAAGTTAATAGATTGGGCTTTACATGTTTTCTTTTATGCTGTAATTCTAGTTTTTGTAGCTACATTTTTTGATAGTTTTCAGATAGACGATTCACATTTATATACTTATGGTGTGTTAGCTACATTAATAATATTTGTTTTAAATAGTACAGTTAAACCTATTCTTATTCGTTTAACTATTCCTTTAACTGGTCTTACTCTTGGATTATTTTATCCGTTTGTAAATGTTATAATTTTGAAGTTGACAGAATGGATATTAGGATCTCGTTTTGAAATTAATGGTATTTGGACAGTTTTCTTTATAGCTATATTAATTTCAATTATGAATATAGTAATTGATAATATTATTATTACGCCTATTATGAGGAGGTTAAGAAGAAATGGATAGAGTTGCACTTGATTTAGGATTTATTCAAATATATTGGTATTCAATATTTATCTTTTTAGCTGTATTTTTAGCAAGTTTTATTATATTAAGAGAAGCTAAGAGACAAAAAATTAATCAAGATTTTATAGTTAATTTAATTTTTTATACAGTTATTTTTGGTCTTATAGGAGCTAGACTATATTATGTTGCATTTAATCTGGATTATTATTTGAAATATCCCATTGAGATACTTGAAGTATGGAATGGTGGATTAGCTATTCATGGTGGTATTATATTTGGATTATTAACTATTTTGATATACTGTAGGAAATATAGTGCTAAGACATTAAAAGTATTAGATATTGCGGTAGTTGGTTTAATTTTAGGACAGGCTATTGGTAGATGGGGAAACTTCTTTAATGGTGAAGCTTATGGTGGAGTAGTTACATTTGAATATCTTAAAAAATTAGGGCTTCCTGATTTTTTAATAAATGGTATGTATATAAATGGTGCTTATCATCATCCTGCATTCTTATATGAATCCATTTGGAACATATTTGGTTTCTTTGCATTACTTATGGTTAGAAGATATAAATATTTAAAAACAGGTCAATTAACAGGAATTTATTTATTATGGTACTCTGTTGGAAGATTTTTTATTGAATGGATGCGTACTGATAGTTTAATGCTTGGTAATATTAGAGCTGCTCAACTTGTTTCATTAGTTGGAATAATTATAGGTATTCTTATGATTGTTTTTTGTAAGAAGGGTTCAAGATTTGATAATTTATATAAGGAAAAAGAAAAAAAGGAAATCTTATTCTAAAGGTGATATTATGGATTATAATACAGTAATTATTGGTTCTGGTGTTAGTGGAATGACTGCTGCTATTTACTTAGCTCGTGCTAATGTTAGTGTGTGTATTTTGGAAAAGGATGTACCAGGTGGTCAAATTACAAGAACATCTGTCATAGATAATTATCCTGGTGTTAGTAATATAGAAGGTCCTGATTTAGCTATGAATATGTATAAACAAGTTACTAATTTAAATGTTCCTTATTTTTATACTGAAGGATTAGATATTATTAGTAGTGGGGATAAGTATATAGTTAAAACTAAAGATAGAGACATTATATGTAAAAATGTTATTATAGCTACTGGTCGTTCACCAAGAAGGCTTGATGTAGACGGAGAAGAAAAATTAATTGGTAGAGGAATTAGTTATTGTGCCATTTGTGATGGTGGATTATATAAAGATAGGGATGTTGCTGTTATTGGTGGTGGGATGTCTGCTTTGGAAGAGGCTATTTATCTTTCTAATATATGTAAGTCTGTTATCTTGATTCATAGAAGAGACGGGTTTAGGGCTAGTTCAGATCTTGTTGATGAAGCAAAATCTAAAGATAATATTAGTGTTTTAACTGATACTAATGTTATTAAATTTAACGAACTAGATGGAAAATTAAATAGTATAGTAGTATCTGTTGAAAATAATAATACTAAGGAAATAAAAGTAGATGGTTGTTTTGAATATGTTGGACAGATACCTAACACTGATAATTTTAGAAATCTAGGTATTTTAGATTCTGATGGTTATGTTATGGTTGATGCTAATTATGAAACAAGTATGAAAAATATTTATGCTGTGGGAGACTGTATTAGAAAAGAATTATATCAGATTATTACGGCATGCAATGATGGTGCCGTTGTTGCCAGTAGGATTGCTAAAATGTAGCAGTTCTTTTTTTCTGTAAAATACGCTATAATTAAGTGTAGGTGATATTATGAAAAAGTTAGTTATTTTTGATTGGGGTGGAGTTATTGAAAGCCATAGAGATGGTGAGTATAATATTTATGATGCTATTATTTGTATAATAAAAAGACTTTCTTCTAATGATATTATAGATAGTTCATTGTTAAAATTATGGATAGATTGTGATTTTAAAAATGATTATAGAATTACTGAGGTTAACAATATTAATGATATCAAATGTTGGTTTAATAATTTAAAAGATACTTTTGGATTTAGGTGTACTTTTGAGGAATTTGTTGATGTGTATAAGGAAGAATATAATAAAGTATATTTTTATAAAGATGTAGTTGATTATGCACATTCTTTGAAGGATAAATGTATGATTGGTATTTTATCTAATTTATCCTATTTAGATAAAGATAGAATTGATATGCATGTTGATTTAAGTAAATTTGATTATGTTTGGTTATCATTTGAACTTGAATGTCGTAAACCGGATAATATTATTTATGAGAAGGTAGAAAAAAGTTTAGATATTGATAAAAGTTCTATCTTGTTTATAGATGATAAAGAATCCAATATTGAGGCTGCTAAAATGCGTGGATGGAATACTTGTTTAGCGTGTGGTTATGAACTTGATAAGATTAAAAATGTTGTAGAAGAATTTTTGGAAAACTAGGTGATAAAATGAAAAAGAAAATTGTTGTGTTTGGTGGAGGTACAGGTCTTTCTACCTTGTTAAAGGGTTTAAAGGACTTTCCAGTTGATATAACAGCTGTTATTACAGTTTCAGATGATGGAAGATCAACAGGAAAATTAAGGGAAGAGTTTTCAACACCAGCTGTTGGTGATATTAGAAAGGTATTAAGTAATTTATCTGAACTTCCTGATGAAATAAAAAGTGTTATGGAATATCGTTTTGAAACTTATAGTGATTTAGATGGTCATCCACTTGGAAATTTGGTTTTAACTGCTATGTTAAATAAAACTAGAAATTTAAAAACTAGTATAGAATATTTGAGTAAAATATTAGATGTTAAACATAGAGTTTTACCACTTTCTGAAGATTATTTAACTTTGATGGGTGAAACTATTGATGGTGAAATTATCGAAGGGGAGGATAATCTTACTAAAGCTAAAAAAACTTATAAGAGAATTTTTTATAAGGAGACTCCCCATGTACAAAAAGATGTTTTACTAGCAATTAAGGAAGCTGATTTAGTGATTTTATCAATGGGTAGTTTATATACTAGTATTCTTCCACATTTATTATGTAGTGAAGTAGTTGAAGGAATTTCTAATTCAAAAGCTAAAGTTATGTATCTATGTAATGCTATGACTCAACCCGGTGAAACTGATAATTTTGGTGTTAGTGATCATATTAATGTTTTAGAACAGTATTTGGGTAAAGGTGTTATTGATGTAGTTGTTGCTAGTAATACTAAGGTTAGTAAGAAGGTTTTAGATAAATATTTAGTTGAGGAACAAAAGGATCCTGTTATAATAGATTATGATAAATTAGATAAAATGAATGTTGAACTGATAGAAGATAATTTATTAACTATTGTTGATGATACTATTCGTCATAATAGTTTAAAGGTTAGTTCAATTATCTTTTCATATTTAATGAGGTGATATTATGTCGTTTGCGACCACAATAAAAGAAGAAATTTCTAGGATTAAAAATACCCCTAGTGAAAATATATCGGAATTATCAGGTTTTTTAAGAAATAATGGTACTTGTACTGATGATACTATAGATCTTATTACTGAAAATGCTACGGTTGCGAAGAGAATTTATCAGTTAATGAAAGATATGTATGATATTACTTGTGAGATTGAAACCCGTAAAAGTATGAATTTCAGTAAGAATAATTTATATCTTATTATGATTAATGATAAAGTTGATTTAATCCTAAAAGACTTATCTATAGTTGATGATGATGGTGTTTTTCTAGATGAACCCAATAGTTATATAGTTGGTGCAGAGGAAGAAATTAGAGCTTATTTGAGAGGTGTTTTTTTAGCTAAAGGAAGTATTAATGATCCAAAGACTGCTAGATATCATTTAGAATTTTTAATTGATGAAAAAGAAGAAGCTAATTTTGTATCTGGTTTACTAAATGGGTTTGATTTAAATAGTAAGATTATTGCTCGTGATAAAGGATATATGGTTTATATAAAAGAAGCTGAAAAGATTGGAGATTTTTTAAGAATTATTAGTGCTAATCAAGCTGTTTTATATTTTGAAGATATTAGAATATATAGAGATCATAAGAATATGACTAATCGTTTGAATAACTGTGAACAAGCTAATATGGATAGGGTTGTTGAGACAGCTACTAAACAGATAGAAGATATAGAATATTTAAGAGACAATATCGGTCTTGATCTACTTGATGATAAAACTAGAGAAGTAGTCGATTATAGACTTAAATATCCTGAATCTTCACTTTTAGAACTTAGTGAGATTATATCTTATGAAACAGGTAAACCTATAACTAAATCAGGTTTAAACCATAGATTTAGAAAGATCAGAGATTTAGTAAGTAGAATGAAAGAAAATGTTGATAAAAATCAATAATTATGTTATAATATGCCATTAATGGGGTGGTACTATGGCATATTTTAGTGATGAGTATAAAGAAGTAGAAGAATATATTAATTCTGGTAAATATAAAGTAGTTGGATTAGATATTTTAGAACATCCTGAGAGTATTCAAGTTACTACTGATACTATGGATCATATTGATTATACGTTTGAATTATATTTAAATTATCTTAATAGGATTAATGGGTTGCCTCTTGAACATAAACTTAGATTTCTTAGAACTTTAAAGGCTGCAGAAATTATGGATACTCAGAAAATGGAACAAGAAAATTCTTTTTTAATTAGTTTATATATGTCTATGATGGGTAATAATTCTATTGATAAAATGATTGGATTTGATAGTAAAGAAATAACTTCTGATGATATGATAGAAGTTCATAAATTATTACTTGAGGGAACAACTAGTTCTAAGAAGGAAATAAAAGGTTATCGTCAAGAGAATAGAAGTTTCGTTGGTAGTTTTAGAAATGGTGTTAGAAATATTCAATATTTCCCTATTCGTTATGATGAAATAGAAGAGGCTATGAATAGATTTCTTGCATATTATAATATGCAAGAAAGTAAAGAAACGGATATTTTTATTAAACCTTTTATATTACATGGATTACTTGCTTCATTACAGTGTTTTAATGATGGTAATACTAGATTATCGAGATTACTTCAACATATTAAAATGTGGCGATTAACTAATGAAAAATTAGGTATTAATTTACCAGAACCTGCAATCTATATTAGTAGAAGCTATTATCCATATCGTCAAGAATATCGTGAAAAAATTAAAAATATTGTAATTAATACTGGTACCAATTCTTGGAATGATTGGTTTAATTTCAATTTAAATCGTTTAGAAGATCAATTGTTTTATATTGATAATAATTTAGAAGAGTTTAAAAAAATACTTTAATACAAAAACAGATAAATTTTATTTTATCTGTTTTCTTTTTCTATTATCTTATCAACTAATCCATAATCTAGTGCTTCTTTACTATCCATAAAGTTATCTCTTTCAGTGTCTTTTTGAATAATTTCTATTTTTTGGCCTGTATTTTCAGATAAGATTTTATTTAATTTATCTCTTATTTTTAAGATATGTTCAGCAGCTATTTTAATTTCTGTTGCTTGACCTTGTGCACCTCCTAATGGTTGGTGGATCATTACTTCTGCATTTGGAAGAACATAACGTTTTCCTTTTTCGCCTGAAGATAGTAAAAATGCTGCCATACTTGCTGCCATACCTAGACAAATGGTGGATACATTACTTTTAACAAAATTCATAGTATCATAGATTGCCATACCTGCTGTAACTGAACCACCTGGAGAATTTATATAAAGGCTAATATCATCATGATTTATTGAATCTAAATATAAAATTTGTGCAACTACACTATTAGCTAGGATATCATCAATTTCACCACTAAGTAAAATAATTCTATTTTTTAATAATCTGGAGAAGATATCATAACTTCTTTCACCACTTGATTCCTTATCTACTACCATTGGTACTAAACTCATAATTAATCACCTATAATTATAATAGTGTAAATATAATAAATTTATACATTTATTAGTTTGACAAAATGTGCTACAATATTATTAGCTAGTAAATAGAATAAAGGGGAATATATGAAAAAGGTAAGAGTTAATATTAATGGTAGTATTATAGAAGTTGATTATGGTACTACTCTGGAAGTACTTAGTAAAGATTTTCAAAATAATTTTAAATATGAAATAATCCTAGCTAAAGTTGATGGAATTTATCATGAACTTACTGATACTATTACTAAGGAATGTAGTGTTGAGTTTTTTGATTTAACTAATAGAGGTAGTAATCAAGTATATGTTAATGGGTTAGTTTATCTTATAATTTTAGCATTTAAACGTTTATTTGGTAAAAATTCTAGTATTAAGGTTAATCATTCATTAGATAAAGGTTTATATATCGGTTCAAATATTAAATTAAGTGAAGATAATATTAGCGAGTTAGAAGATATGATGAAGAAAATAGTTAGTGAGAATCTTCCTATTACTAGAATAGCTGTATCTAGATTAGAAGCTATGGATTATTTTAGAAATATTCGTGATATAACTAAATCTGAAATTATGAAATATATTACTTCTACACATTTGACTTTATATAAGTTAGATGGTGAATATAATTATTTTTATAGTTTAATGCCTATTTCTACTGGTGTTTTATCACATTTTGAACTTACTTATTTAAATGAAGATGGTTTTGTTTTAAGATTTCCAACTATCTATATGAAGGATGGTATTAAAGAATATGAACATAGACAAAATGTGTTTAATTTATTTAAGGATTCTCGTGATTGGAGTAGTCAATTAGGTATTTTTAATGTAGTTGATTTAAATAAGAGGGTTTCAAATAGTGAAATTGAAGAGTTAATTAGAATGGATGAGTTAATGAAAACTCATGGTCTTGTGGAATTAGCTAAAAAAATTATTGAGAGAAAAGATGCTAGAATAGTATTAATTGCTGGGCCTTCTTCTACTGGTAAAACTACTACTACTAATAGATTGATGTTATGTTTAAAAAGTTTAGGTAAGAATCCTAAAATGTTATCAATGGATGATTTCTTTGTTGATAGGAATCAAACTCCACTTGATGAAGAGGGTAAACCGGATTTTGAGAGACTTGAAACGGTTGATTTAAAATTATTTGAAGACACGATTGAAAAATTACTTAGAAAAGAAGAAACAGTTATTCCAACTTTTAATTTTATATTAGGTGAGAAAGAATTTAATAATAAAATGGTTATGGATGATGATGATATCTTATTGATAGAAGGCATTCATGCTCTTAATCCTAAAGTTTTAGAACATATTCCTAAAGAGAATAAAACAACTATTTACTTATCAGCACTTACAGAATTGAATATTGATGATCATGTTAGAGTTTCTACTACTGATAATAGACTGTTAAGGAGAATAGTTAGAGATAACAGAACCCGTGGGAATAAAGTTGAAAAAACTTTAGAAAGTTGGGCTAAAGTTCGTGAAGGAGAAGAAAAATATATTTTCCCTTATCAGGATGAAGCTGATTTAACATTTAATACTGCTATGATTTATGAACTTGGAGTATTGAAGACTTTTGTGGAACCACTTTTATATTCTGTGGAACCGGATTCACCATACTACAATGAAGCGGTGAGACTTATTAACTTTTTAAGGTTATTTTTACCTATTTCTTCAGAAAGTATTCCTACTGATTCTATTCTAAGGGAATTTATTGGTGGTGGATGTTTCAAGATATGATGTTTACTTTTTTTTACAGTATAAAGAAATTATTATTTAATGATTTCTTTTTTATTGACAAAATTTCCTGGGGGGGGGGTATAATATAATTAATTATGAATGAAAGGAGTGAAAAGATGGGAAAAAATAATAAACTGTATGTGATAATCGTTATTTTAATAGCAATAATATGTTTACTTGTTGGGTTTATCATAGGAGGTAATGTATTACGAGGTGATACAAACAATGATAATGGTATAAGTGAAAACGAGAAAACAGTTACTTTAACTGAATCTGAGGGTAAAGAATTGTTTGAAAAAGTTTCCGTTTATAATGATTATTTCTTGCAAGATTATTCTGTAAATGGAATAAAAAGTGCTATTAATAATAATATTTTATATTTTTTAACAGAACAGTTAGACGGTTTTGGGGCTGATGGTCGTAAAACTGGTTTTACACCTAACGATTTAAAAAAAGTTGCTGATGAATATTTGGCTGATGATATAAATGTTCTTTATACGGATATCTTTTTTCCAAGTGCAGATAGAAGTATGACGGGTGAGTATATGATGTATAAATTAGGTAGTGATAGTAAATATACTGATATTCCTCTGCAGATGGGTGGACCTGGTTCTTTTCTTATGAAAGAATACTATATTGATGGTTATTATAATGAAACTAAAGATGAATATATAGTAAATACAAAGTTATTGTTTAATCAATGGTGTCCTGATATTTGTGGTCCTCATGATAAATATTATTCTGATGTTGAATTAAAAAATTTTGTTTATAATGTTAAATCAGAAGATATTCTTGATGTAGATTTTGATGATGTATATAATCAAGTAAAAGATGTTTTGCCAATAACTTCATACAAATTTACTAAGAATAATAGTGGAAATTATGTGTTAAGCAGTGTAACTGTAAAATAATAAAAAACTTATTAACGTTATTGCGTTAATAGTTTTTTTTATTTATAATAGCTGTTTAGAAAGAAGTTTGGTTATGAAAATAGAAAATTATATCGTTGAAAATTATCAATTATTAATGGATTTGCTAGAAAAAGATTTATGTAAGATGGGAATATCTTATGTAAGGATTGATAATGAAATACATTTTTTAGATAAAATAATTAGATTTTTTGATTTTGAAATTGATAAAAGAGAAATTATTAGTTGGGGATTTTCTAAGATTGAGGTATTAAATATCGTTGATAGATTTTCCTTAGTTAACTTTTCTTTTAATGATATTGATAATTATGTTCCAGAAAAAATAAGTTTTAATGATAATAAATGTTATCAACGAAGAAATAAATCTAGTTATAAAAATGAATCTAATAAAGTAAAACAAAAATTAAAGAGATATTTACGATAGATATTAGCTAAGATGTTAATATCTTTTTTTTATTTTTTTTGTATATTTTGTTGAAATATGTTGATAAAAGAAATATAATGTATATTGTATATAATAGGAGTAGTGTGTTATGGAAAATTTAAATAATAGTAATAGTAAAAAGAAAAGATATATTTTGATACTTATATTTCTTTTAATTCTAATTGTATTTATTATAAGTATTGTATATAAGAATAATGTGCGTAATTATAGTAATAATACTGTACCTGTAATAACTGGCGGAGCTAATGAATGGTCAATTGGGGAAACTATAAAAGTACAAAAGGATGCTAAGTTAAATAATACATTATCTCATTATGAATATTGTGTAAAAAAAGAAGATAATTTCGAAAATTGTACTTGGATAAAAATAGGAAGTAGAAATGTAAAAGTAGTAGATACTGGTATTAATTATGTAATATTTAGAGCTGTAGATATTGATGGTAATCGTAGTGGTATTTCAAATACTGAAGTAGTTTATATTGATAATAATAATCCTGAGATAAAAGATATAGTAATAAATAATATTACTACAAATAGTATTAGCATACATGTTAATGCAGAAGATAGTCATAGTGGAATAAAAAAGTATTTATATAGTATAGATAATCAGGTATATGAAGAAGGTAGTTCTGATTATACTTATTTAGGATTAGAAGAAGGTAAAGAATATACAATTTATGTGAAAGTAGAAGATAAAGTTGGTAATATTACTATGTTAAGTATGCAAGTGACTACTAAAGAGAGTGAAACTGTA
>JAZOBJ010000024.1:0-9923 GCA_045595895.1 Candidatus Scybalousia sp.
TTTTAGGAGCTGGTGCTTATGGACTTGCGTTAGCACTTAGTTTTTATAGAAATAATAATCAAGTAACAGTTTGGACTAAGGTAGAAAGTGAAAGAGATGAAATTATTAATACTAGAATAAATGAAAGAGTTTTACCTGGGGTTTTAATTCCTGAAGATATTTTAGTTACTACTGATTTATCATGTGTTAGAGATAGTAATTTAATCGTTTTAGCTATACCTATAAATTTTCTTAGAAGTACATGTTTAGAACTCAAAAATTATGTAGATAGTTCTAGTAAAATATTAATTGCGACTAAGGGTATTGAAAATAATACTAATAATTTCTGTCATGAAGTATTAGATAGTGTTATTAACAGTAATAATATTTCTATTATATCTGGACCGACTTTCGCTATTGATTTAGCTAATAATGTTCCTTGTGGATTAACACTTGCATGTAGAGATAATAATGATTTTAGTTTTATCAAAGATACACTTGAAAGTAATACTTTAAAATTAGAAGAATCTAATGATTTAATTGGTACTGAAGTGTGCGGTTCTATTAAAAATGTTATGGCAATAATTTCAGGTATGTTAGATGGTCTTGAAGCAACTGAAACCACTAAAGCATTATTTTATGTTAAAGCTATTGATGAAATAAAAAAATTAATTTTTGAACTTGGTGGAGATAAAGATACAGTTTATTCTTTATGTGGAATTGGAGATTTAATTCTAACATGTACTAGTAGTAAAAGTAGAAACTTTACTTTAGGTAATATGTTAGTTACAGTTAGTAAAGATAAAGTTTTAGAATACATTAATAATACTACTGTAGAAGGTTATCATACTTTGATATCTGTATATAAAATTATGAATGAAAAAGGTATTAATTTACCACTTATTTCTATACTTTATGAAATATTATTTCAAGAAAAAACTAAAGAAAAATTATTTACTGTTTTAGTAAACAATTAATCTTTAGTAATAGTTTTTATTAAATATTTTTTTTGTTCAAAGGCTCCTCTTTTAAGAGCTTTTTGTTTGGATTTTTCAATATGTTATTAGTTCTGACTAATAAAAAAGAAAGTAGATTAAATTACTTTCTTTACTTTTTCATAATTTTTTAAATCAAATTCAGCTAAAGTTATATAACTTCTTTCTTTATTTTCTGATTCATTTAATGGTTCAGAATATAAACGTTCTTTACTTAATTTATATTCTTTTTCTCTTTTTTTATTTTTAACATAACTTCCTACAATACTACCAATTCCTATTAGTGCTACTGTACCAATTACTAAGTTTTTTACTGTGCTTTTTTTCATAAATTTCCTCCATTTAGCTAATATAATAATTTATTTATGCTTTTATGTCAATTATTTATTAGTATTATTATAATAGTTAAACTCTGCCAGAGATTCAACTACAGTTTCTAATTCTTCTTCATAGTTTTCATTTAGGTACTCTTCAATATCAAATATTAAACTTTTAGCATTTGAATAAGTTTCATATTTAAATCCATACTGTTTTAAGATTTCAATTTGTGGTTCTGATAGATAAATACCATTTCCACAATCTTTGATCATATTTCCTCTTGGGTTTAATTTGGTTACTAGTTCTTCTACTGAAACTTCCTCATTATTAATTCTCATTTTGACTCCTTAATAGTTCTGTAACAGCTTTCATAACACCAAATTTACCATATTGATAAGTAAGACCACCTTGTTGATAGGCAATGAACGGTTCTCTTAGTGGTCCATCACATGATAACTCAATAGATGAACCCATTGTGAAACATCCTGCTGCCATTATTACTTGATCAGTATAACCTGGCATATCCCATGGATATGGTATAGCATTTGAATCAATTGGAGAAGCCATTTGGATACCTTGACAATATTTTATTAAACCTTCTCTATTATGGAAAATAATATTTTGAACAATATCAGCTCTATTTTCATTATATTTTGGTTCTACATCATAACCTAAGTCTTCTAATACTTTACTTGTAATAATAGCAGTTTTTAAACTTGATGCGACTACGCTAGGTGCAAAAAATAATCCTTGAAGTAGTTGTTTATTTATACCTAAAGTTGGTCCAACTTCTCTACCTTCTCCTGGTGCTGTTAGTCTTTCTCCAGCTAGTTCAATCAAATCTTTTCTACCAGCTATATAGGCACCATTTGGAGCGATACCTCCACCTAGATTTTTAATTAATGAACCTACCATAACATCACACCCTACTTCAGTAGGCGTTGTAGTTTCTACAAATTCACAGTAACAGTTATCAACCATAATAATTACATCTTTATCTACACTTCTAATTTCTTTTACTACTTTTTCTAACTTTTCAATAGTAATACTTTTTCTAGTTGAATAACCTTTTGATCTTTGTATTTCAATTAATTTAACTTTATTTTCAGTTAAGTACTTTTTAATCTTTTCATAATCAAAATCATTATTTATTAAATCTATTTCATCATATTTAACACCAAATGAAGCTAGGCTACTTGCATTTTCTTTAATACCAATTACTTCATGCAAGGTATCATATGGGGTACCAGTAATACTTAACATAGTATCACCTGGTCTAAGATAAGCAAATAAAGCCACTGTTAAAGCATGAGTACCAGATATAAATTGACTTCTAACAAGTGCATCTTCACTACCTAATACATCCGCAAATACTTTTTCAATAGTATCTCTTCCAATATCATTATAACCATAACCAGTAGTTGAGTTAAAGTGTACTTCACTGATTTCATTCTTATGAAAACTATTTAATACTTTTAATGTATTCTCTTCTTCCTTTTTATCTATTTCAGAAAAGATATCTTTTAGTTCTGTTTCCTTTTCTTTAAATAAAGTTATTACTTTTTCATCTATATTTAATTCTTGGTACATATTTTAACCTCTTTCTAACTTCTTTTGTTTCTTATTAATTTCTTTATAAATTTCATCTATTAATTCTGGTATTTCTTTTCTATACGGATGTTCTTCATCTTTATATATTATTCTATAGTTATACTCATCTAGCCAAATAACAGCTTCTAATTCTTCATAGCCATAAAGATTTTCTTTATTATTAATTAACCATTTTTTTTGATTATCTGATAAATTTTCTGGAATAAAAAAATAAATTCTTTCCTTTTCACGTGTTGCGACTAGGATACCTTGTTTTGACATTTTTAGTCCCCAATCATTACCAACTATGCTTATTGATTTTATTGGTAATAAATAACGCATACAAAATACTTGAAGCATCTTGGCATGACCAATATTAGTATCAAATTCTTGAAAATATATTCCATTTTCTATTAATAATTCTTTCTCATTTGGAATAACCAAAATAAAAGAATCGGTATTAGGAATATATTTTTTATCAATTTCTTGGTATAAAATATCTAATTTAGTTTTTCCATATTCCATCATTAAATCATTTAGACCATTTTCGTAAAACATATCATTTTCTTTATATATTGAATAGGTATGAATACTACCCTTATATTTATAAAACTCATTTTTTCTTTCTGCTAAGTAACGATACTGTTCTTCAGTTATTATTGGTGGGAGATAGATGTTTATATTTTCATCTTTTTGGATAACTAAATGACCTAATTTAGTCATTTCAATATACCATTTCATATCATGATAATTGTCTTTCTCAATTTCTAATTCTTCATGTGTTATACCTAAATTATGTTGGTCTGAAAACTCTTTTATTCCTATGGCATGTCCTTCTTCTTCATGTAATTTTCTTTTAAAAATAGGTATATTTACTTGTTTAGAATCTGGAATAATAATTAATTCTCGTACTGTTTCCATTTTTATCATCCTTTGTATTTATTATTTATTGCCACCGTCAACCCTTATTATTTCTCCATTTATATAACTTGCATCTGAACTTGCCAAAAAAGCTATTACTTTAGCTATTTCTTCAGGTTTTGCAAATCTATTAAGTAGTATTTTTTCATTCTCTTTATTTATAAATTCTATATCTAATTCTTTATTCATTTCTGTTTCTACCCATCCTGGTGCGACACTATTTACTCTAATATATGGTGCATATACTTTAGCTAAGTTTTTAGTAAGAGAGATAAGACCAGCTTTTGATGCATCATAGTCTAGGCTTTCAGGATAAATAGTATCAATACCATTAGTTGATGAAACATTAATTATTGTTCCTTCTTTTTTTTGTATCATACATTTAGCTACCTCTTTACATACTAAAAATGGACCAACTAGATTAGTTTCTAATATCTTCATAAAATTTTCTTTAGTTTTATCTTCGTATGTTGTATCAATAGCAATTCCTGCGTTATTTACTAAACAATCAATTTTACCAAATTCTGTTATTACTTTTTCTACCATTTTCTTTATTTCAATTTCATTTGAAATATCAGCTTTGATAGTTAATGCTTTTACTTGATACTTTTCTTCGACTTCTTTTTTTAAATCAAGTGCTTTTTTTTCACTATTTAAATAGTTTATGACAACATTATATCCTCTTTTAGCAAACTCTATTATAGTAGCTCTTCCTATTCCACGTGAACCACCTGTTACTAATACTGTTTTATTCATATACTTCTCCCTTTTTTAAATTTAATATATTATAACACAATTATTAAAATAAGGATACCAAATATTGATATCCTCATTTTTTTACATTAAATTTTCATTTTCTAGTTTTGCATTGATTCTTCCCAAGTCCAATTTTTAACTTCAGGTAAATCATCACCATATTCGTGTATGTATTCCTTATGTTCAATTAATTTATCTTTACACCATTGGTTAAGAATAGCACTCCTATTTCCTAATTGCGGCAAGTACTTCAAGGCATCCATTACTAAGTGATAACGATCTAATTCATTTTGAACTCTCATATCAAATGGAGTCGTAATAGTTCCTTCTTCTTTATATCCATGTACATGTAAGTTTTCATTTTCTCTTTTATAAGTTAGTTGATGGATTAATGGTGCATACCCATGGAATGCAAAGATGATTGGTTTATCTTTAGTAAATAATAAATCATAATCTTCATCTTTTAAACCATGTGGGTGTTCTAAGTTAGATTGAAGTCTCATTAAGTCAACTACGTTTACTACTCTTATTTTTAATTCTGGGAAGTTATTTCTTAAGATTGATACAGCAGCTAAAGTTTCTAAAGTTGGAGTATCACCACAACATGCCATAACTATATCGGTTTCACTGTTATGATCATTACTTGCCCAATCCCAAATACCAATACCTTGTGTACAGTGTTTAACAGCCTGTTCCATTGTTAACCATTGTGGTCTTGGATGTTTACTTGCTACTAAAACATTTATATAGTTTTTAGTTTTAATACAGTGATCAAAACATGATAGTAAGCAGTTAGCATCTGGCGGTAAGTACATTCTAACAATATCTGCTTTTTTAGTTACTAAATGAGTTAAGAAACCTGGATCTTGGTGTGTATAACCATTGTGATCTTGTTGCCAGATATGACTTGATAGTACATAGTTTAGAGAAGCTATTGGTCTACGCCATGGAAGTTCACTAGTTACTTTTAACCATTTAGCATGTTGACTAGCCATAGAGTCAATAATTCTTGAGAATGCTTCATAAGTATGGAAGAAACCATGTCTTCCTGTTAATAAATATCCTTCTAGCCAACCTTCACATGCATGTTCTGAAAGGTAAGTATCTAAGACACGTCCTGTTTTAGCTAGAAATTCATCATTTTCATAAGTTATTCCTGTAAACTGACGATTAGTTTTTTTAAAAACATAATTTAACCTATTAGATAATGCTTCATCTGGTCCAAAGATACGGAAGTTTTTCTTATCTTCATTTAACTCTACTACATCTCTAATATAAGCACCTAGTTCTTTCATATCTTGAGCAATAGTTTTACCTGGAACTTCTACTTGAACACCATAATCTCTAAAGTCTGGGGTACGAAGTTCTTCTAACAATTCACCACCATTGGCATGTGGATTAGATCCCATTCTTCTATTACCAGTTGGTGCCATTTCTTTTAATTCAGGTAATAATCTTCCTTCTTCATCAAATAATTCTTCTGGTTTATAACTTCTCATCCAGTCTTCTAATAATTTTACGTTTTCAGGAGAATTTTCAGAAATAATAATTGGAACTTGATGAGCTCTAAATGAATCTTCTATTTGTTTACCTTCTACTATTTTTGGTCCTGTCCATCCTTTTGGTGTCTTTAAGATTATCATTGGCCAAATTGGTCTTTCACTATTTCCATTTTCTCTTGCTTCTTTTTGAATATTTTTTATTTTTTCTATAGTTTTATCTAAAGCATATGCCATTTTTTGATGCATTATCTTAGAATCACTTCCGTCAACAATAATTGGTTCGAAACCACATCCTTCAAAAAAAGATCTCATTTCTTCTTCACTAATTCTTGCAAATACTGTTGGGTTAGCAATCTTATAACCGTTTAAATGTAGAATTGGAATAATAGCACCATCAGTAGCTGGGTTTAAGAATTTATTATAATGCCAACTTGTAGCTAATGGTCCTGTTTCTGCTTCACCATCACCTACTACACAAGCAGCAATTAAATCTGGATTATCAAGAACTGCCCCAAAAGCATGAGATAAGCTATAACCAAGTTCTCCCCCTTCATGAATAGAACCTGGTGTTTCAGGTGCAACGTGGCTTGATACTCCACCTGGGAATGAGAACTGTTTAAATAGTTTTTGCATACCTTCTTTGTCTTCTGTTATATTTGGGTATACTTCAGTATAACTACCTTCCATATAAACATGAGATACAATAGCATTTCCACCATGACCTGGTCCTGATAAATAAATCATATCTAAATCATATTTTTTAATAATACGATTTAAGTGAGTGTATATAAAAGTTTGACCTGGTACTGTTCCCCAATGTCCTACTACATTTTTCTTAATATCGCTAAACTTTAAAGGTTCTTTTAATAAGGGATTATCTAATAAGTACAATTGACCTACTGATAAATAATTAGCCGCTCTAAAATACTTATCTAATTTTTCTATCTCTTCATTTGATATTATATTTATACTTTCTTCCATTTTTATTCTCCTTTACTATAATTATTATATAATAATTATGCGATTATAACAATTAAATAAAACATATATTTACATAAAAAAGAAAGATTTCACTCTTTCTTTTATTCATTTACTATTTTATTTTATACTCCCATTACCATTGTTTCTGGTAAAGTGCTTCCACCATCAATTACAAATTCATGACCAGTAATGTATGAAGATTCAGGGCTAGCTAAAAATGCAGCTAATTCTCCTAATTCTTCAATTGTTCCTAAACGTTTCATAGGTATTCCTTTAGCAATACCTTCAATTACTTCATTAGGATTTTCTGGATTAGATATTTTACTCATATTTTCTACTAATGGTGTTAATATATATCCTGGTAGAATTGAATTTACACGAATATTATCATTAACAAGTTCCATAGCTAGAGCTTTAGTAAATCCCATGATAGCTGCTTTAGTAGTAGCATATGCAACTTCACCAGTATCCGCAACCATTGGTCCAGTTACACTAGATAAGTTAACAATGCTTGAGTCAGCTTGTTTTTTCATATGTGGTAACACAGCTTTAGTTACATTCCATGTTCCTTTAATATTAATATCAAAATGGAAATCTCTTAATTCATCATCCATGTTTTCAAATGTTTCTAATTTACATACACCAGCATTATTTACTAAAACATCAATATTACCATATTTACTTACAGCATCATCAATACATGCTTTTACCATTTTATTATCTCTAATATCTACTTTGTATCCTGATATAGTTGAATTAGGAAATTCCTCTCTTAATTTAGCTAACGCTTCTTTGATTTCATCAGCATAATCTAGTATTACTACTTTAGCTCCATACTTTAAAAATACTTTAACAATTCCTAAACCATTTCCCATGGCACCACCAGTAACGATAGCCAACCTATTTTCTAATTTACTCATTTTATTCCTCCTCTATTATGTCTAAATTATAACATAATGATACAAAAAAAGATAGTTAATAATTAATAATTAACTATCTCAATTATTTAGCTTTTGTATATACTTTTATTATTGTATCACTTTGTGGTGATTCAAATTCCCTTTCCAATGTAAATAATGCATTTTCGGCACAGGCTATACTCCCTTTATTTCTCTCTTTGATATTTAATTGAATTTTTTTGACAGTAGAAAATTTATTAAATATATAACTAGAAGTTTCCTTTAATATTTTGCTTCCATAATTTTGTTTTCTATGATCTGGGTGAACTCCGTAGTGAAGTTGTAAAACACCATCTGTATCTAAGTAAGCTAATCTTATAAATCCTATTAGTTTTCTATTATCTTCAATTATATATGTGTGTCCAATTTCAATATTTTTAACTCCCTCTGATGCTTCAATTTGGTCATGTATAATTGGTGAAACATAATAACATACTAATGGATCTTCAGATATCTCTTTTATAAAACGAATTTTTCTTTTATCTTGACTACAGTAATCTGTAATTACTAAACTATCCATTTTTACTTTCATATTTATTTTCCCCTTTTTAATGACTTATATATATAAAAATATTCATCATTATTTTCACCAGTACATTTATACTTAGCTCTTTTAGCACAGTAAATACTAGCTTCATTATCTTTTCTTATATGTAGTTCAATACCATTAATATTTTCAAGTGAAAATAAGTAATCTCTACACTCCTCTAATATTTTTCTACCATATCCTTGTCTTCTAAATTTAGGATGAACAGCATACCTTAATTCTACTATTTCATAATTTTCTGGTATTTCTTTTAAGCAGATATATCCAACTAATTTATCTTGGTGTTTAATAATATATGAATTTTCTAATTCTAAATTATCACTGTAAACTTCGTGTAAGTCATCTTCAATAGAAATTGATACAAATTCATAAATTAATTCATCTTCTTTTAGTTCTTTTTTGAACTTTAGATGTTCTACATTTTCTAAACAGAAACTGGTAATATTAAGTCTTCCTATTGAAATATCCATAGTATCACTTCCAATTAGGTACGTATTATATCATACTTTTCTTATTTTGTCTATTTATGATGGATGATACTTCTTTTATGAAGACTGATTTATTCTTTTTTGGTACTAGTAGGTATACATGATTTTTAGTTCTAGTTAACGCTACATAAAATAATCTTCTTTCTTCACTATATGGTAATTTTTCATTATTTCTAGAAACTAGTCTTAGAATTGTATCATTTTGTATTTTATTAGGAAATCCTAATAAATTATCTTCCAAATTTATAATAATTACAGTTTCCTCTTCTAGTCCTTTTGATTTATGCACTGTTAGATATGTCATTATGATGTTAGGATTATTTTTGAAAATAAGTCTATCACCTTTCAATATTAATTCTTTATCTAATAATAAGTTTATATCATTATTATTTCTGCCTAATATAAGGATTGGCTTTTTAGTTTCGTTATAAATTTTTATGATTAGTTCTTTAAATTTTTCTTTAACGTTGTCATAATAAATTATTTGAATTGGATTACTTATACTTTTATTTGATTTAAGATTTTTTCTAATCTGTTTCTTATTTTTCATAACGAAGTCTCCTGATATTTTAATTAACTCTTGACTATTACGATATGTGTTTTCAATTTTCATTACTTTGGCATTTTCAAAATAGTTAGTGAAATTTAGGAACAATGATAAATCACATCCAGTAAAACGGTATATAGATTGAAAATCATCACCAACTACCATTAAATTAGCATTAGTTTTATTTATTATTTCTTTTATTAATTTAAATCTAATATATGATGTATCTTGGTATTCATCTATTAATATGTATTTATAATTTTTAGTCAATTTATTATTTCTTACATAATCTGTAGCTTTTATTATCATATCATCAAAATCTATTTCATTATTATTCTTT